>CAMBPP010000128.1 GCA_945869715.1 Bifidobacterium breve | reverse complement strand
GAAATGGGCGGTGGGCAAGTGGTAGTGGTCGATGGCAAGGTTGTTGCCGAAGTTGCGTTGCCAATTGCTGGGCTCATGAGCCCAAAGCCACTTCTTGAAGTAGCTGCAGAAATTGATCGCGTAGTGGAAGCTGCTCGTGAACTCGGCATCACCCTCGACGCACCATTTATGGCGTTGTCGTTCCTTGGGCTATCGGTCATTCCCGACCTGCGCATTACCGACCTCGGGCTCATTGACGTGAATGAGTTCGCTATTGTCCCCGTCTCCCTCTAATTCGTATTCGCTCGTAGGCTCAAGGGATGTCCGTACCCCTGACCCCCATCACACTTGAGGGTCGTTTCGTACGTCTCTTGCCACTGACCAATGCCCACGTACGCCCTTTGCTGTCGGCCGCTGCTGGTTCTCGAGAGAGTTTTCAATACACCTGGGTGCCCGAACCAACTACAGCCGACGTCACCCGTTACATCAGTGCTGCTGTTGCAGCGTTTGAGGCCGGAGCTGCGCACCCGTTTGCAACTGTGCGCATTGATTCCCCCGACACGGTGGTGGGGTCAACACGATTTTTGAATCTTGAGTATTGGCCCGATGCAACTGGGCACCCGAGCACACGCGATTTCCCCGATGTAGTAGAGATCGGTTCAACTTGGTTGTCGCATGATGCACAACGCACTCAAGTAAATACCGAGGCAAAATTGTTAATGCTCACCCATGCCTTTGAAACTTGGGAAGTACAACGTGTTGTCTTGCGCACCGACGCCCGTAATGCGAAATCACGAGCAAACATCGAACGCATTGGCGCAAAGTTTGAAGGTACGTTGCGTCATCACAAGCATTCAACCGATGGAGCGAACAACGGACTCCGCGACACAGCTACCTATTCCATAATTCGTGAGGAATGGGATGTCGTGAAGTCAAGCCTCAATGAAAAGCTGTCCCAGTAGCGAATTCTGGATAGGAAACCCTCAAATGTAAGGGCGTGTTCACCTTGCGTTAACCAAAGAGTTAACGGGCGACTTCTTTGTACTGAGAAACTTTTGTCATGTCTATTGCCACCGTTGACAAGCCAACGGCAGATGGGCCTCCACGGAGGGCCATCACCAACCAAAGAAATGCATCCGATAAACGCTTCCGGGCGGTAGTAACAGCCGGAGCCATGTTTGCCTTCGTCGTATTGGCGCTCATCGCTAGTTTTCTTCTCTTCCGAGGCTTTGAAGTATTCAAAGAGTTTGGTTTTGGGTTTCTCACTTCATCAACTTGGGACTCTGGCACTGGCGAATCGCTAGAAGGAGCTTCGTTCGGCGTTGCTGCGATGCTTGTTGGCTCCGTCATTGTTGCCCTCATGGCAATGATTCTTGCATTACCGTTTGTCATTGGTACGTCGCTTTTCCTCGAGTACTACATTGGAAAAAAACTTCGCGCGGTTCTTGTTTCCATTCTCGACCTCATGGCAGCCATTCCATCCATCATCTATGGTTTGTGGGGCTACTTAGTGCTCATGCCATATGCTGCTGGTTGGGCCGAAACAATCAATAAATATTTTGGTTGGATTCCTATTTTTAAAGTTGATGTTGAGAACTTTGATGCATCCCCATTTATCTCTGCGTTAGTACTTGGGCTCATGATCATTCCCATTGCCAGTTCGGTAACGCGTGAGGTGTACTCACGTGCTCCTCAAGACCAAATTTCTGCAGCGTATGCCTTGGGTGGCTCGCGCTGGGGAGCTTTGAAAGCAGTAGTGCTGCCATTTGGTCGAAGTGGTCTGATAGGTGGAATGTTGCTTGGCTTGGGTCGTGCACTCGGGGAAACAGTGGCCGTTCTTCTCACGCTTAATCTTGTGTTCGAAGTGAAGTTTCAAGTTTTGGCAAGTGCTGGCGGAAACGTCGCTTCGCTCATTGCAAGTCGCATTGGTGAGGCTGGTCCATCTGAAATTAAGGCGCTCATGGCAGCAGGACTTGTGCTTTTCACACTCACCTTGCTGGTGAACTTCGGAGCATCCATCATCGTTTCTCGTACCTCAAAGGTTGCACAATGAGTGACACATCAACTTCGTCAATAATGCAGGAAGTTCAGCCGCGAAAGCCTTGGGTGAATAGAGGTCAATCGGTTCGTGACATGGTGCGCCCAACTGTTTTAGCCGGCGTGGTTGCATCGGTAGTAGTGCTCGTTACCGGCCTTGCTGGTCCATTGGGTTTTTATTTTGCTTTTGTACTGGCATTCATTGTCGTTTCTTTCATTGATGGCATGCGCCACGACAAAGTGAAAGCAATTGACAAAGTAATGACCACGTTGGTGACTGCAGGTTTTGCTACTGCGTTCATTCCGTGGGCATCTATTTTGTTCACTGTTTTCAAACGCGGTGCGTCTGCAATTTACTTTGGGTATTTCACCCACGACATGGCTTACACAGCGGGCGATGACGAATTGGGTATGGGCGGGCTGTCGCACGCGTTAGTGGGCTCACTTCTTATTTTGCTGATGGCGTCAGTCATCGCAATTCCATTCGGCATTGTGACGGCGTTATACATCACGGAAGTCAAGGGAAAACTCAGCGGTCTTGTGCGAGTCATTGTGCAGTCAATGAGTGGTGTGCCGTCAATTGTGGCAGGGCTATTTGTCTATGCAGTGGTGGTGTCGCGCTATAGCTTTAGCGGTTTTGCCGGTGCTATTTCGCTGGCCATTCTCATGTTGCCTACAGTGGCAAGAACCTCTGAAGAGGTTTTAAAACTTGTACCAGAAGACCTACGCAGTTCTGCTTACGCCCTTGGGGCCTCGCAAATGGCCACCACCTTTCGCATCGTGCTGCCAACAGCGCGCTCGGGTCTGATTACTGCATCAATGCTTGGCCTGGCGCGTGTTGCTGGTGAAACTGCTCCGCTCATTCTGACGGCGTACTACTCGGCGGTGTATTCATTGAAAGTAACTGGGCAACCGCTTGCGTCGTTGCCCATGTATATCTTCCAAAACTTTTCGACCGGAACCGATACTGCACTGACTCGCGCATGGGGTGGAGCAGCAGTACTTCTCAGTTTTATTTTTATTCTCTTTATAATTGCTCGGCTTGCGGGCAGAGGGTCAAGGAAGTAGCGCCATGGAAAATGACGACATCAATCTCATCGTGAATGCCACAAACACGAATGCCGCAACAGGAGGAAATGCTTTGGACGAAGGTCGAGTAGGAACAAACGGGTTGCAAACCAAAGGCGTGCACGTATGGTTCGGTAAGCACCACGTTTTGGAGGATATTTCCCTAGATTTCCCAGCAAATAGCGTCACGGGTCTTATCGGGCCTTCGGGTTGCGGTAAGTCAACTTTCCTTCGCGTTCTTAACCGCATGCACGAATTCATTCCAGGTGCCGCAATGGCTGGCGAAGTGTTCCTTGACGGTGAAGAAATTTATGGTCCGAAGGTCGATGTCACCGCTATGCGGCTCAAAGTGGGCATGGTTTTCCAGAAGCCGAACCCATTTCCTTCAATGACGATTGCGGAGAACGTTCTGGCAGGTTTGAAACTTGCCAACATTAAGGTGCAAGACAAAGACAGTCTTTTGGAAGAGTGTCTTACTCGTGCCGGCTTGTGGAAAGAAGTAAAAGATCGCTTGAAGTTGTCGGGTTCTTCACTCTCTGGTGGTCAGCAACAGCGGTTGTGCATCGCCCGTGCTCTTGCTGTAAAGCCAAAGGTGTTGTTAATGGACGAGCCATGCTCGGCTCTTGACCCCGCTTCAACTTTGAAAGTCGAAGAAACCATTGTGCAACTATCTGCCGACATGACCATTGTGGTGGTTACGCACAACATGCAACAAGCAGCTCGCGTTTCCGACTTCTGTGCATTCTTCTTATCTGACGGTGGACCTGGCCAGGTTGTAGAAGCCGACCGTACCTCTGCGATCTTTAGCTCACCTTCCGATCAGCGTACGGCCGATTACGTGCAGGGGCGCTTCGGCTGACCTCAGTCGAGTTTACTCAGAGTTAACTTTGGGCACCCCAAAGCGTTACTCAAACAACCTTTTGGCTTTTTATTCATCTCGTAAGTTCCCTCTGTAACCAACCCCTATTCGGAGGAATATACATACATGA
>CAMBPP010000127.1 GCA_945869715.1 Bifidobacterium breve | reverse complement strand
TGGTGCCCAGGTTTAGGCACCATTCTTGCCAACGAGGAAGTGACCGCCGATGGCCGCAGCGACATTGGCAACTTCCCCGTCTTCAAACGCAACATGCGCCAATGGATGATGAACATCACGGCGTACTCCGACCGACTGCTTGACGACCTCAATCGCCTCGACTGGCCAGAGCCCATCAAGTTGATGCAACGCAACTGGATTGGTCGTAGCGAAGGTGCCCGCGTGCGCTTTGCTTCTTCAGCTGGGGAAATTGAAGTATTCACTACTCGCCCCGACACTTTGTTTGGCGCAACTTTTTTGGTGTTGTCACCTGAACATCCTCTCGTTGATGCGCTCACCACTCCTGAACATCGCGATGCCGTAAGTGCATATCAAATTGCTGCCGCTGCAAAAGAGCGTGAGCAGTACGAAGATGAAACCCGTGAGAAAACTGGAGTTGCTACTGGCGCATTTGCACGCAATCCCGTAACGGGTGGAGACATTCCTATTTGGATTGCCGACTATGTATTAATGGGCTACGGCACCGGCGCCATTATGGCCGTGCCATCTGGCGACGAGCGCGACTTTGCATTTGCTCGCACTTACCAACTTCCTATTGTTGCTACACAACAACCAACGCCCGAATGGTTTACCGCTGCTGGCATTGATGCCACGCTCAACTGCAATGACTGGCCAAATGCATATGTTGGCGATGGCGCTTACGTGAACTCAAGCAACGACAGCATCTCTCTTGCGCAATTCAACACCGTTACCGATGCAAAATCGGCAATGAACACCTGGCTCACACAGCAAGGTTGTGGCGAAGCAGCCATTACTTACAAACTGCGCGACTGGCTCTTTGCTCGCCAGCGTTACTGGGGCGAACCCTTCCCCATTGTTTTCGATGCCGACGGCAACCCACATGCGGTGCCCGATCAGCAGTTGCCAGTTTTGTTGCCCGAACTTGCCGACTTCAAACCGCAAGGTCTTGACCCGAACGATGCAGTAACAGAACCCATACCGCCACTTGCACGCACACCAGAGTGGGCCGTTGTAGAACTCGACCTAGGCGACGGCCTGCAGACATATCGGCGCGAAGTAAACGTGATGCCGCAGTGGGCAGGTTCATGCTGGTACGAACTGCGCTACCTCGACCCCACCAATTCGGAATCATTCGTCAATAAAGAGGTTGAAAAATATTGGATGGGCCCCAAGCACGCTGGCCACACCGGCGGTGTTGACCTCTACGTAGGTGGCGTGGAACATGCAGTTCTGCACCTCTTATATGCGCGCTTTTGGCACAAGGTTCTGTTCGACCTTGGGCACGTCTCGAGCGAAGAGCCCTTCCATCGCTTGTTCAACCAGGGCTACATTCAGGCATACGCATATCGCGACCAACGCGGTCAGCCAGTACCTGCTGAAGAGGTCGAAGAAAAAGACGGTAAGTACTTCTACGAGAACGAAGAAGTTGCTCGCGAGTACGGAAAAATGGGCAAGAGCCTCAAGAACATCGTTACTCCCGACGACATGTATGAAGACTACGGTGCCGACACTTTCCGACTCTACGAAATGTCAACTGGCCCACTTGAAGCAAGTCGCCCCTGGAACACTCGCGATGTGGTTGGTATGCAACGCTTCTTGCAACGCCTGTGGCGCAACGTTGTTGATGAAGACTCAGGCGAAACGCATGTGAACGCAGCCGCAGCAAGTGAAGACCTGCGCCGCGCACTGCACCGCTGCATCGATGGCGTACGTGCCGACATGGAAGCGCTGCGCTTTAACACTGCTATTGCAAAACTCATTGAGCTGAACAATGTGCTCACTCCTTATGTTGCCGAGCATGGTGCCTGCCCCGAAGAAGTAGCTGCACCTCTCGCCAAAATGCTCGCTCCACTTTGCCCACACATGGCTGAAGAACTGTGGCGTCGCTTGGGCAACCCCGACACCATTACTTATGAAGACTTCCCCTCCGCCGATGCTTCGCTGCTGGCAAGTGACACCATCGAGATTCCTGTGCAAATTAACGGCAAGGTACGCACACGTCTGGTGGTGACCGTTGGTATGAGCCAAGATGAACTCAAAGCAGCAGCACTGGCCGACGCCAAAGTTCAAGAGCTTCTTGCTGGAAACACGCCAAAGAAAGAAATTATTGTTCCTGGTCGTCTGGTGAACTTCGTTCTCTAAATTTCTATACAGCGCGAGCAACAAGAGCAGCATCGCGTACTGCAACTTGAATACTGCGCGAGCCATTGGCGTCGCCCACTAGATGCACGGGGAATGGCGAGCCCGCAAGGGCATCGGCAAGTTCACGGTTCGATGAGTTAAACCCACACACCACCACCGTGTCGGCTGGCAAAATACGTGGACGCTCAGTGCCCACTACTTCCACATGCACTGCATCTTGCGTAATACGACGCACCGCCGAGGTGGGCAAGAATTCAAACGAGCCAGAAAAGAGACGTTCACGTGCAGGTAACACCGTTGCCGGCGGGTACGGAACACTTGCACCAATGGTTTCATGGCGAGTCACGAATGTGACATGCGCTCCTGCCTCCATCAATTTGTCGGCAACAGAAATTGCTTCATACGAACCCGTGTCGTCGAACACCACTGCGTGCGCACCCACTTTCGCGCGACCACCAAATCCGAAAACATCCCATGGTGTGTATACATGAGCCATCTCAATTCCGGGAATGGGCTCGGCTGGCCGTGCTGCTTGAAAGCCATCGCGGCGTGGCGATGAACCTGTTGCAATAATGACCTCGTCGGGCTTTTCTTCGTTGATGATGTCGGGGTCAACTGGCGTCGACAAACGAACATCTACACCTAAGCGTTTTACCTCTTCAGCTAGCCAACGCGTAATGGCACCAATGTCGGCTCTATGCGGTGCGGTAGCCGCAATAGCTACTTGCCCACCAAGAGATTTCTGCATTTCAAAGAGCACTACATCGTGTCCACGCAGCGCAGTGGTACGCGCTGCTTCCAAGCCAGCTGGCCCGCCACCCACAATGACCACCTTTTTGCGCACTGCAGATTTCTCGGGTACTTCAAACTCGGTTTTGTGTTCTTGACCTGCAGCAATGTTCACAACGCAGGCCATTTTGCCAGTGCTCATGAGCAGACCCACACAACCCTGACTTGAACCAATGCACGGGCGAATTTCTGCTTCGCGGCCATCGCGTGCTTTTGCCACCAGGTATGGGTCGGCAATAAGCGCACGCACCATCGACACCATGTCGGCAATTCCACTACCCACCACATGGTCGGCATGGTCGAGAGTCATAATGCGACCGGTCACCATGGTGGGTACCGACAGTTCACGTGTTACTGCTTCGCTCTTGGGCAATTCATAGCCAAGTGGGTCGTCCATGGTCGACAAAAGCTTGTAAAAGCGGTAGTAACTACCAAGCGAAACATCGACGAAGTCCACGAGATGTTCTGAATACTTGGCTACTTGCACTGTGTCGTCTGTTCGCATTCCACCAGGAACTTCTTCATCGGCCGACAAGCGAATACCCAACGGGAAGTCGGCACCCACTTCATTGCGAATGGCTTCCAAAATTTCCACCAAGAACCTGTTGCGGTTTTCAAATGTGCCGCCGTATTCATCTTCACGGTGGTTGGTGGCAGGCGACAGAAACTGACCCACCAAATAACCGTGCGCAGCATGAATTTCAATACCGTCAAGCCCGCCATCTTTTACACGTCGAGCAGCACGAGCAAATGAGGCCACTACTTCATCAATCATGGCCTTCGTCATGGGGCGAGGCACTACGCCTGTACGTGGGTTAGGAATATCACTTGCACTCCATGGTGCGCCACCAAGTGGGTTCACCCCCGTTGCACTTCCTCCATGCCACAACTGCTGAAATACCTTCATGCCATGCGGGCGAATAGACGCCATCAACTTCTCATAGCCGCCCAATACACGGTCGTCATAAACAGGAATATGTGTTGGGGCACTCGGGTGAACGCCCGCAATTTCCAAAATGGAGAGTGCTACTCCACCCTTTGCGCGTTCGGTGTGGTACGCCATAAATGCATCGCTGGTGTCGACCCAGCCCGCACCGGTGGAATGCGCTGTGCGCACAATACGGTTGTGGAGAGTGATGC
>CAMBPP010000126.1 GCA_945869715.1 Bifidobacterium breve | reverse complement strand
CGGCATTCATCGAGCACTTTGCGTGCGTCGCGAGCAAAGCGGTGCGAACCCGACGGATTGGCGTATTGCACATTGAGAAATGGCCCCATGGCAGCAATGGCTTCGGCGCGCATAGGCGTGGTGGCTGCATGATCGAGATACACCACATCGTTTGCCATACGTGCAATCTATCTCTCGATGCGCTGTACTAGTTCCGTGAGCAACAATACGCCCCCGCTCTATGGCGATGCTTTTGCCGACGTCTATGACGAATGGTACGAACATGTCACCGATGCCCTAGCAACTGCACGTGCCCTGCACGCACTCGCGGGGGGCGGAAACCTTTTAGAACTCGGTATTGGCACTGGCCGTATAGCTATTCCGCTTGCCCAACTACTTGCTCCTGGGCGCAGCGTGTGGGGCATTGATGAATCGCAAGCAATGCTTGAGCTGTGTCGCGCCAAGCTTGCCGACATGAACCCCAGCGTTGCCGAACGCATTCATTTGCTTCAAGGCGATATGGCAGACAATTTACCCAGCGGGCCATTCAGCGTCATTTTCTGCACGTTTAATACTTTTTTCAACCTCGATTCCGAGGCGGCACAACGTAAGTGCCTACACGCCGTTTCTCAACGCCTTGCGCCCGGTGGTGCAGTGGTTCTCGAAACCGCAGTGCTCACCGGAGCCAATACAAGCGCCCCCACCATTGCTCACACTGCGCACAGTTCAAGTGACTACGACCCCGAGACCCAAATTGGTCATGGCGTGTTTACCTCAACGTCACTCGACGGTTCACTTGTTGAACGCCCATGGCGCATTCGCTATTCAACGCCTGTCCAAATTGATGAAATGGCAGCGGCCGCCGGACTCATTTGCACAGATCGTTGGGAAGATTTTGCTTTCGCCCCTTTTCATGCAGGCAGTGCACGGCAAGTGGCTGTTTGGAGACGTAGAGTTTAAGTAGTGAGTCAATTACGTCTAAACCCCCTAACTGGCCGATGGGTAACTTTGGTTGCCGACCGCGCAAAGCGACCAACCGACTTTGCACCGCGCCTGATGCAAGTAGAAGCCGACCCAAGCAGGGCATGCCCGTTTTGCCCCGGCAACGAAGAAGCAACGCCACCGGCGTTAGAGCAACACGACAGCGAAGGCAAGTGGACCCTACGCGTAGTGCCAAACCTCTACCCCGCTTTCGACGGTGACGGCAACCTGGCAGTGCACAACCTCGGCCCCGTTCATACCATGGCCGACGCCAGTGGCATTCACGAAGTTTTTGTTATTACCCCCGACCACAATGCACGTGTTGGCACTTTTACCGACGATGTCATTCACAATGTCATGCAAGCTTTGAAGCATCGTTTTGAAGACCATGCCCGCAGAGCGAATGTTCGCTACACACAAGCGTTCATTAACCATGGCCGCGAAGCTGGTGCTTCACTCTCTCACCCACACGGACAAATTCTTGGCTTGCCATTTGTGCCGGGTGAAATTCTTGAAGAAGAGCGTGCGTTTGAACGTTTCAAAGGCGGATGCATTTTGTGCACCACCATTGAAGCCGAGCGCATCGACAACAAGCGTGTCATTATCGACAACGAGCATGCATTTGTGTTGTGCCCGTACTGGAGTGGTGGGCCATATGAACTGCTCATCATTCCGCAGTCACACGACACGCACCTCACCGACTCCACCGATGCTGTACTCACTGGCATCGGTAAAGCAATTCGCGACTCGCTTGCCATTATGTACGCAACGCTTGGCGACGTGGCCTACAACCTTGTCTTTCATACCGCGCCGTCACACCATGCAGGCAACTTCCATTGGCACATTCACTTGTGGCCAAAGCTCACCACAGCAGCTGGCTTTGAACGTGGCACTGGCGTACTCATCAACATTGTTCCGCCTGAAGACGCAGCATTTGAACTCAAAAGCGCTGCGGGCATTTAATGGCACGCATTACCGTTTCTATTGAACTTCCTGCTACCCCTGCGCGCGTATGGGAAGTAGTTGAACCCATTGAAGAGCACACCCAGTGGATGGCCGATGCTGTTGCAATTCGCTTTGTGAATGAACAACGCCGTGGTGTTGGCACCAAGTTTTTGTGCGATACAAAAGTGGGCCCCATTCGCCTCACCGACCACATGGAAATTACGGCATGGGAGCCTGAACGCTTAATGGGCGTTACTCACACTGGCGTTGTTACCGGTACCGGACAATTCACAATTGAGCCAGCTGCAACTGCAGGGCACAGCAATTTTACCTGGAGTGAAGAACTGCACTTTCCTTGGTGGCTTGGCGGAGCAATTGGTGAAGTTGTTGGTGGGTCGCTTGTTATGAAAACTATTTGGCGACGCAACCTTAAGAAATTGCGCGCGTTATTCCTGTAGCAACACAGGCCAGCACAATTACAAGCCATATTGGCACTTTGCGCCACACACCGAACACCGCAACTACCAAGCCCACAGCACGCGCATCTATTTGCAGATCGTGACCCGCAGTAAATGTGTCTTTCATAATGAGAGCACATAACAAGGCGGCAGGAATAAGAGCAATAACTGCTTCCACTTGTGGAGGAAATTTGCGATCGCCAATAATGACAAAACCAAAAACTTTGAGGGCAAATGCACCGGAGGCCAGCACCAACACCACGGTCCAACTCATGAGTGTCGCGACTTTCGTTGTGCCGGCACCAATGCAATGAGCGCCACAACGGCCGATATCACGATGGGCGCACCAATAGGAAGAAACGGTGTTGTCGCTAGGCACACCACTGCCCCACCAATGCCCGCAAGTTGAGCTTTACGTGTTGCCAAGAGTGGCGCGACCATGGCAACGAATGCAGCGGGGAACGCCACATCGAGACCATATTTCTGCGTGTCGAAACTATTTCCTACGAGTGCACCAATGAGTGTTCCTACATTCCAAAAGCCATAGATGCTTGCGGCCGTTACCCAAAAAGCACGCCTCTTGCGCTCAGGTGAGTTTTGTACCAGCGTCATACCGGTTGTTTCATCAATGGTGAACTGTGCTGCAGCAACGCGATACTTCACACTTCCTGGCAACCACGGCGCAACAGCTACTCCGTAAATGGCATTACGCGAACCCAGCAGCAATGCGCCTACGACAGCACTTGCGGCCGTACCGCCTGCAGCAATAACACTCACTGCGGAGAACTGTGATGCACCAGTGAACACCAACAGCGACATGGCCATTGCTTTTGGCACACTTCCGCCAGCGTTCACACACAACACGCCAAATGAAATAGCAAAGATGAACACGGCAAAGCCCAAAGCGACGGCTGGGCCCACTATGCCGTCGTAGTTCACACCTTCATGGGCGTGCTCATTGTGAGCATCCATTTTTACTTTCCTTCAAAAGTGGCCTTACCTGGTCCGTTTTCTAAGAAGCTCTTCACGCCGGTTTGGCTGTCATTGCTATGGAATACATCTTCAAACGACTGCTTCTCTGATGAGAGCCCGTCAGACAACGACATCGACAAACCCGCATCGACTGCATGCTTAATAAGTGCACCAGCAACAGTGGCCCCCGCAGCAACTTGAGCTGCAAGTGCTAACGCGCGCACGTGCAGTTCTTCTGCCGGAACAATTTCATCGAGCAGGCCAATGCGCAATGCTTCTTCTGACTGCACCTGACGACCCGTGACCATTATTTCTTTGGCACGGCTGGGGCCAACAAGACGTGGCAAACGTTGTGTGCCACCACCACCAGGAATGATACCCAAGAGAATTTCTGGCTGCCCAAACGTGGCCTTTGGTGCACCAATGCGATAGTCGCACGACAAAGCAAGTTCACACCCGCCGCCAAGGGCAAAGCCACTGACTGCAGCAATAGTGAAAGCAGGTATTGCTGCAACAGCATTTAACGCATCGTGAAAACCTTGGCCAATGCGGCGCGCTTCACTTGGCCCGCCAAATTCAGAGATGTCGGCACCAGCCGCAAAAATGCGCTCGCCGCCCGTGACCACAACAGCACCTGGGCGGTTGTTGGTGAGGTCGTGCGCAATATCGCGTAGTTCGGCTAAGACCGCTTGCGATAACGCATTGACCTTGGGGTTGTTCAATGTAATAACGGCAACACCATCGGCGCGGCGCTCGAGCAGGACAAGATTGTTTGAAGT
>CAMBPP010000125.1 GCA_945869715.1 Bifidobacterium breve | reverse complement strand
CATTCGAGCTGCATCATCGGCAAAAGTTGGGTTTCCTATTTGATCGTTTACAAAGGCAAGCTCTGGTTGAGCAGCCGCAATTCGCAAAATGGTCTTCACCATGTTCGCGCCGTGAAAACCACACACCCACGAGATACGCGCTGTGAGGTCGACATCGCGTAACGCCTGCTCGCCTGCCAACTTCGAAGCGCCATACACCGACTGTGGGTTCACGGCATCCGTTTCCACATATGCAGAAGTCTTCTGGCCATCAAATACGTAGTCGGTGCTGACATAGGCAACACGTGCACCAACTTTCTCTGCAGCGCCCACAAGTGAAGCCGTTGCAGTTCCATTCACCGCAAATGCCTTTTCCTTGTCTGCCTCACAGGCATCAACCGCAGTCCAAGCCGCGGCGTGAACAATGAAGTTCGGCTTGACAGATAAAACACACTCTTGAACCTGGTCTGGCTGTGAAATATCGAGCGTGGCGTGCGTAGTGCCCACCACTTCGTGGCCACCACGTTCAAAAACCTGAACGAGTTCAGTACCCAGCTGCCCGGCTGCGCCAGTAACAAGAACTTTCATGAGGAAATTACTTCTTGCCCTTTAATGGCTCCCACCACCATCGGTTATCGCGATACCACTGCACTGTTTCTGCAAGTGCTTCATCGAGAGTGCGCTCTTTCTTCCAACCCAACTTTGTGATCTTGTCAATGTTTACGGAATAGCGACGGTCATGGCCTTTGCGATCTTCAACGTACTGAACCATCTCTTCGCCTACGCCAAATGCTTCAAGCAATTTGTTCACCAGAACTCGGTTTGTGGTTTCATTGCCGGCACCAATGTTGTAGATCTCGCCAAGTGTTCCTTTGGTGAGCACCAAATGCACACCAGAACAATGGTCGTCGACAAACAACCAATCGCGCTCATTGAGGCCATCACCGTAAAGTGGAATTTTCTTACCATCAAGCAAGTTAGTGGTGAACAACGGAATAGCTTTTTCTGGGTACTGATACGGCCCAAAGTTGTTCGTACAACGAGTCACCACTACAGGCGTGCCATGCGTGTGGTAGTACGCAAGAGCAATAAGGTCTGACCCTGCTTTAGAAGCAGAGTACGGCGACCGCGGTTCTAAGGGGTCGGTCTCTAAAGAGGAGCCAACCTCAACCGAGCCGTACACCTCGTCGGTGCCAATATGCAACACTCTGCTCACTTCCAACTTACGGGCAGCATCAATAACCGTATTGGTGCCAAAGCAGTTGGTGTGAATGAAATCTTCTGAACCATCAATCGACCTATCGACGTGGCTCTCTGCAGCAAAGTGCACCACAGCGTCGTGACCCTTCATTGCATCAGACACTGCTGCCGAATCGCAGATGTTTCCTTTAACGAACTTGTAGCGCGAGTTAGTTTCCACATCGCACATAGTCGACAAATTGCCCGCGTAGGTGAGTGCATCAAACACAGTGACTTCGTCATCGGTGTTGTTCAAGATGTAGCGCACATAATTGGAGCCAATAAAACCTGCTCCACCAGTAATGAACTGCTTCATGTTTTAACCTGCCTCAAAATAAAGATTTATGGGCGCAACGCCATGTGCGGCTGCCACTGTGGTGAAATATCGCGGCGCAAAGGGTTCTGCTGATCGCGGTTCGACAAAATGGGTTCAGTAACACCCCAATCGGCACCCACGTCAGGGTCGTTCCACGCCACACCAAGTTCGTCGGCGGGGTTGTAATAACCATCGACGAGATACGTAATGGTCATTTTCGACAGAGCCGAGAAGCCGTGTGCCACGCCTGGTGGAATGAAAATACCCCGGTGATCGTGCGTGCCGTCGGCGCGTTCGCCGAGATCGATGACTTGAGTTTTGCTATCGGTAGGCGAACCCTGTCGCAGGTCGTGCAGCACCACGCGGCATTTGCCGAACGGCACGTACCAATAGTCGGCTTGATGCAAGTGATAATGCAAACCAACAAGACAACCAGCTTGGCGGTCACCACGGTTCGCCTGAATCATTTCACGACCTTGCGGAAACCATTCACGCCGGTACGTCTCTATGAAAAATCCGCGCTCATCGCCGTGCATGGCGGGTTCAACAATGTGCACGCCAGCAATGACGTCGGAGGGGGTAATGATTGCCACGTTGTTCCTTTCGAGAACTATTCGACTTCGACCGTGCTGTCGTCGCCCAACATGAGGCGAAGCGCAGACGGACGCTGATGTGATTTCTTCACCACCACATTACGACCCACAAGTGAGTCGGACATGCGATTGATATCGGAGATGGAACTGCCATCAAGCAAAACAGAGTGTTCAATTTCCGAATTGGACACCGTGCACTTATTGCCTACCGAGGTGTAGGGGCCAATGTAGCTATTACGCACAACAGAGTGGGAGCCAATAACGACGGGGCCGCGAATGCGTGAATTTTCGATGATCGCACCCTGTTCAATGACCACACGACCCTCAATTTGCGATTGGGCATCGACAATTCCAGAATTCTTTGATTGCAACACTTCAAGCACCAAGCGGTTGCATTCAAGAAGTGGGTCTTTCTTGCCGGTGTCGATCCACCAACCCTTTAATACTTCGTGAGTGACCCGATACTTATTATCGACAAGCCACTGAATGGCATCGGTAATTTCTAATTCTCCACGAGGCGAAGGTTTAATGCTGCGCACTGCAAGGTTGACGGTCTTGTCGAAAAGATAAACACCAACGAGAGCCAAGTTGGACGGTGGGTCTGATGGCTTCTCAACCAACCGCACCACTTCTCCGGCTGTATTAACTTCCGCAACACCAAACTGCCGCGGGTCTTCCACTTCACACAGAAGAATTTGCGCACTCGGTGTATCGGGGCCACCGGCGGCTCGGGCTTTTTCAAAACGCTGAACGAATTGAGACAGACCCTGCTGCAACATGTTGTCGCCGAGGTACATGACGAAGTCATCGTCGCCAAGGAACTCTTGAGCAATGAGCACGCAATGGGCAAGACCAAGCGGCGCATCTTGCGGGATATAGGTGACCTTCACTCCGAACTTTGAGCCGTCGCCGACAGCGGCACGGATTTCAGCCCCGGTATCACCCGTGATGATGCCAATTTCAGAGATACCCGCTTCTGCCATAGCTTCAATGCCATAGAAAAGGATGGGTTTGTTGGCAATGGGCACCAATTGCTTGGCACTGGTATGGGTAATGGGCCGCAAACGCGTACCAGCACCACCGGAAAGAATGAGGCCCTTCATTGGTTCACAGCCTAGGCGATCTACCATCTAGAGATGGCTTCCCCATACCCCCGCTTTCTGCACCCGTTCGCAAAACCCACCCGCACCGATTTCATTGAAATTGCCCGCGGTGATGGGGCCCTCATCTACGACACCGCAGGAAATGAATACATCGATGGCATGGCAAGCCTCTGGTATTGCGCCATTGGTCACGGTCGTGCAGAAATGGCAACGGCTATTTCCGCCCAGGTATCCACCATTGAGGCATACTCGTCTTTTGACCCCTTCACCACAAAAGTGGCTGAGGAACTGTGCGAACGCATTGCGTCGCTCTCCCCCATTGTCGACTCGAGAGTCTTTCTGTGCAACAGCGGCTCAGAAAGTATTGACTCGGCAATGAAACTTGCTCGGCTTGCCCACGTGCAATCTGGCCACCCTGAACGCACTCTTATTATTTCTCGTGGTCGCGGATACCACGGCACGAACTATGGAGGCACAAGCGCGCAGGGAATTCCCCTCAACCGCGAAGGTTACGGAACGCTTCTTGCCGATGTTGTTCAGGTAGACCCCGACGACATTGAAGCGATGTCACTTCTCATGTCGCAAAACGCACATCGTCTTGCCGCAGTCATTACCGAACCGCTGCAAGGTGCTGGTGGAGTGTTTCCGCCGAAAGAGGGCTACCTGCAACAACTACGCAAACTGTGCGATCAACACGGCACGTATCTCATTTTTGATGAAGTCATCACTGGCTTCGGACGCCTAGGTACATGGTTTGGCGCCCAGTACTTCGGAGTTACGCCCGACCTTCTGACATTTGCTAAAGCTATTACGTCGGGCTATCAACCACTCGGTGGCGTCATTATGGCCCCCAGTGTTTGTGCACCGTTAGAAGCCGACCCCACTTTCCTTCTACGCCATGGGTACACCTACTCGGGCCACAC
>CAMBPP010000124.1 GCA_945869715.1 Bifidobacterium breve | reverse complement strand
AGGAGTGTCAACAGCACATAGTTGTCATTGGAATAGAGATATCTGCCAACTGGCGCAGAGGGAGTCAACGTTGCAGCGAATTCGCCGTATTGCTGATAAGTGGTCTTCCCCGATGTGACAGCTTTAAAATTGTGTGAGGCCATTCCCGTTGCATGATTCAAAAAAGCCCACACTGGCTGTGCTCCAAATGCATCAGCGGTTGATGGGGGGAATATCTCTGGAAGATATGTTCTCATTGAAGTATCTAAATCAATTTTCTTTTGTTCTGCGAGTTTCAAAACTAAAGCAGCTGTAAGAGTTTTGCTGACCGATGCCAGCGAAAAATACGTTGACGAATTGGCATTTCTCCCAACCTCATTTTGTACTTTTCCATTTTTGACCTCAACAACAACAGATCGTCCCGATGTGAGAGAAAGTGCTGTATCCAGTTCCGCATTGCCTTGAGCACGAACCAATGCCCCGCCTTGCACAAGCATGCCAAACACACACATCACCAAAAATACGCTTCTCAATAGTTGACGGTGAATGAACTGATGCATGCCTATTTCAGGCTAGTTCCCTAATGACCCTTGTCGATAGGGAATCACCACAACAGTTCCATCTTCTGCATGATGAACGCGCGCAGACACCCCATAAAACTCGGCCAAAGTCTCTTGGCGCAGCACTTCAGCTGCAGTACCACTTACTACGCGATACCCCTGATGCAAGAGACATAACCGATCTGAATACAAACCAGCAAGTGTGAGGTCGTGCATAGCCGAGACAACTGTGAGACCATGCTCTTTGCGTAACTGGTCGACGAGTTCCAATGCTTGTTGTTGGTGTCCAATATCGAGTGCACTCGTTGGCTCATCGAGAAGCAAAATAGGTGCCTCTTGGGCAATTGCACGCGCAATAACCACACGCTGTTTTTCTCCGCCCGAAAGCGTGCCCACAGCGCGAGGCGCAAGGTCAACGAGATCTAGTCGCTTTAAGACATCGGCCACAATTGCCCAATCGTGTTTAGTTTCTGTTCCGAAGTGACTAATGAAAGGGTTACGGCCAAGTACAACGTATTCACGCGCAGTCATATCGTCGGGCAGCACAGGAGACTGCGGTACATATGCAACAAGTTGTGCTCGGCGCTTTGCTGAGCGCATACGCAGTGGCGAACCATCAACTCGTATTTCGCCACTGTGTTTTGCCAGACCCGCAACAGAGCGCAGCAAAGAGCTTTTTCCAGCGCCGTTTGGCCCAATGAGGCATAGCCACTCGCCTGGCTTCACCGTGTCGGTGAAATTATTGAGCGCATCGTGTTGCCCATAGCGCACTCCTACCCCAGAAAACTGCAGTGAGGTCATCTTGTTCCCTGCTTTGTTCGCAATAACAGTAAGAAAAATGGTGCACCGAGAAATGCTGTAACGACTCCAATTGGTGTTTCCGATGGGTTCTGTAGCACACGACCAGGAATGTCGGCAATGATGAGAAACGAAGCGCCCATTAACAAACTCAGCGGCACTATTACTCGGTAACTTGCGCCTGCAAGCAAGCGCACTGCGTGCGGAACAATAATTCCTACGAATCCAATGAGCCCACTCACGGCAACTACTGCCGATGTACCAAGGGTTGCTGCAATGACCACAACAATGCGCACGCGATTGACCGAGGCACCCAAAGCTGTTGCTTCATCATCACCTACGCGCATGATGTCGAGCAGTCGGCGATGCATAAATAGCACGGCAGAACTTATAACAACATATGGAAGCACAAGACGTACGTCTCCCCAAGTTGCTGAACTCAAACGACCAAGAATCCAGGAATATACTTGACGCACCACGTCGGTATGTCGTTGCAATACAAAAGTCTGTACAGCAGTTGCAAGAGCTGTAACAGCAACACCAGCCAAAACTAAAGTTGACGCACTTTTCTGACCACCAAAAGCCGTACCCACAACGTAGGTAACTAATACCGCAAGTAGCCCACCTGCAAAAGCGCTGAGTGGCAGTGGGTCAATGATCCACGTACTTGAGCCTGAACGATTCAACGTAAAGACCAAAGTTGCACCGAGTCCTGCTCCTGCTGCAACACCCAATAAATACGGGTCGACTAATGGGTTACGGAAAACCCCTTGGTAACTCGCGCCACTCAACGACAGCATTGACCCCACCAACGAAGCCAGCACCACCCGTGGCATGCGAATGTCCCAGATAATGGTCCACTCACGAGATGTGACCCCGCTATCAATAGAGATCAACGGCAGATGGTCGAGCAACGCCAATGGCACCCGCCACCAGGTAGGCCCTGCTGGCCCCACCATTGCACCAAGCAAAACAGAGACAAGCGCCAGTGCACCAGCGGCGGGAATCCACCACCGGCGCACCGGCTGCTCAACTGTTTCGGCTAAAGGAAAGATGGCTGACTGCTACTTACTTGTCACAGCAAATTTTGCAACTGCCGCCGCAACTTGCCTTACAAGATCTACAACTCGTGGTCCCCAACGTGAAGCCACGTCATCATCGAGTTCCACAACGTTGCCGTTGGTGACTGCATCAATTTTGTTCCAACCTGGTCGCGCTGCAACTGTCTTTGCATCTTGCTGACAGCATTTTGTATCGGCCAAGAAAATGAGTTGTGGATTTGCAGAAATAATTGCTTCTTGCGAAAGTTGTGGGTAATCGTTTCCTGCTTCAGCCAAATCGGCAATGTTTTGTAACTTGAACTGCGACATGATTTGGCCAACAAAAGTATTTGACGTCACCGAGTAGTAAGTGTTGTCGAGCTCATAGAAGTAGCTGATTGGGGCATCTGGCAATTCCATTGAAGAAACTGCTGTCTCAATGTCTGCCTTCATGGAGGCAACAAGTGCCTCAGCTTCTGCTGACTTGCCGGTTAGCTCACCGAGTTCCATAATTTGCTTGTACGAGTCGTCAAAGCTTGTGGCTGCCGCTCCTGTCCATACTGTGATTCCCAGTGCTTCCAGTTGTGTTTGCAAGTTGCCCGGGTCATACGCAAGAAGAACAACTGTTGCATCGAGAGCAGCAATAGCTTCTGCACTTGGCTGCGCTGCATCTATTTTGTTTTCAAATGACGCTGCTGCCTCTGGATAATTGCTGTAGTTGTCTACCGCTACTAGTTGATCTTGCGCACCAATGGCATAAAGCATTTCTGTTGCCGTGGCAGACAACGAAACAATTTTGTTCGTTGATACTTCTGGCACTGCAGTGTCGGTACTGGCTTCAGCAACAGTGTCGGCAACCGTGTTGGCTGCCGATTGGTCACTTGTTCCACAGGCAGCAAACAATAGAGCCGAGGCTCCGACTGCTAAAAAGGTGCGGCGGGTAACGCTACGAAACTGACGAATTGAATTAATTGACATTTTTCTTCCTCCGAAGATTGCTGGAGAAAGAAGAGTGGGTCGAAGGTGGGGTTCTCCCACCTCGCGGACCGCCCTTCCTTCGAGGACTGGTAAACGCATATAGATCAGGCGACCGGACTTGCCTTCCACAGCTTCGCTGAGAAGTTTTACCGTTGCGGGACAGTGCCGGACTTTTACCGGACTTCGCTGTTTTCTATATCTCACAACTATTGCTGTGATGAGATGACTATATCAGAGGAAATTCAACTCACAAGGTTCGCAAATCGCGAGATGCCCTCAACGATGTCGTCGTCGCCAAGAGCAAACGAGAATCGTGCATAGCCAGGAGTACCAAACGCTTCACCAGGAACGAAAGCAACCTTTGCTTGGTCGAGCACGATGTCGGCAAGGTCGAGGGTGGTATGAGCCGTGACACCGCCATATGAGCGGCCGAGCAAACCCTGCACCTGTGGGAAGCAGTAGAAAGCACCTTCTGGTTCAAGACATGACACGCCGGGAATATCGCTCAACATTTTGTGCATTGTTTTACCGCGACGTTCAAATGCGGTGCGCATCATCTTCACAGCTTCAAGATCGCCACTCACTGCAGCAAGTGCAGCAACTTGTGCAACGTTTGAAACGTTGCTTGTGGAATGCGACTGGAAATTAATTGCGGCTTTCATGACATCGTCTGGGCCAATCATCCAGCCCACGCGCCAACCCGTCATTGCATATGTCTTTGCAACACCGTTCACAATGACGCATTGGTTGGCAATTTCAGGAACAAGTGTTGGCATTGAACTGAACTGATGCTTGCCATACGTGAGGTG
>CAMBPP010000123.1 GCA_945869715.1 Bifidobacterium breve | reverse complement strand
TTAGCGGAGTTTTACGCTCGTAAAGTCGCTTAAACGACTTCAATAAGTTTTCCATTTTCCACTTCGTAAACGAATCCGCGAATAAAGTCTTTGTGCAAAATAAATGGCGAATGCCTGAGTCGACTCATGCTTTGTCGTACATCTTCATGTGGGTCTTTGAATGCTTCAAGCGACCAACCGGGCTTAATGCCAGTTTCGCTGACTAATTCGTCGTAGAAGTCGCCCTCGTTCAAATTCTCTAAACCACAGTTGGTGTGATGAATGAGAATAATTTCTCGTGTATTCAAGCGCCGCTGCGAAAGAACCAACGAGCGCACAACATCGTCGGTTACCACGCCGCCAGCATTACGAATGATGTGCGCATCGCCGTGGTCGAGACCCAGCATTTGGAAAATATCCATGCGGCTGTCCATGCAGGCAACAATGGCAAGACGTCGCTTGGGCTTTACATTCAGGCCATGGTCGGCGAATAGTTGCACAAATGTGCTGTTGTGTTCAAGGAGCTCATCGGCATTGGCAAGAAAGGGGGTTTTTGCGTTTTCCACGCTGGCATTCTGTCACTTTCAAGCGGGGGGAAACCATTTTTATATGAACGTAACTGAGAGACCGAGGGCGATGGGCACTAACCTAAGGGAATGACTTCGCACGTGTCGCACAACACATCGTCCATTATCACTCCAATGGGGGCCGACGCAGGCTCAGGAGACGCACGCTTCGACGTGTTTGGTCGCCTCATGAAAAACCGCGTCATCATGCTCGGTACCGACGTGAACGACGACATTGCTAACCAAATTTGTGCGCAGTTGTTGTACCTCGAAGGTGAAGACTCCACCGCCGATATTTGGTTGTACATCAACAGCCCCGGTGGGTCTATTACTGCCGGCATGGCCATTTACGACACCATGCAATTCGTCTCGTGCGACATTGCAACAGTGTGCATGGGCCTTGCTGCCTCAATGGGTCAGTTTCTTCTTACTGCCGGAGCAACTGGCAAGCGTTACACCTTGCCTAACGCTCGCATCATGATGCACCAACCACTTGCAGGTTTGCGCGGCCAGGCCACCGACATTGCTATTCAGGCCGAGCAATTGCACCACGTGAAGCACAAGATGGCAGAACTCACTGCATTTCACTCGGGTAAAGAAATTGCCCAAATTCAAGCCGACAGCGAGCGTGACCGCTGGTTCACCGCCGAGTTAGCTCAGGAATACGGTTTGGTCGACAAAGTTATTGTGAAGCGGGGCGAGATCCGCTGATATCAACAGCGCAGGTATCGAGGGTCCACTTCAGCGCGCGTTGGGCAGCGGTGTTGCTCTCGTAAGCGTGTTTGGTAACAGCTTCAACATCGGTGGTATTGCCGGTGTTGATGCGTGAGGCTTCGTCAAGTAGGGCCGTGAGCATTTCCCAATCTTTTGCCACATCAATGGGGGCAACCTTCCCGATGCGTTCATAACTGGCAACGAGAAGATCAATATCATTTTGCGTTGCAATGGGCGCGTTGATTTGCGGTAGCTCAAGAGCCAATTGGCGACAAAACTGAGTTCCGGTGCGTTTTTGTTCGGAGCATGAGGTGGCGCTCGCCATAAAAACTGCACAACTTATTGCCACAAAAGCACTACGTCGCCACACACGGAGATGTTGAGGTGATTTCTTCACTTTCGACAGTTTCCCACATGCATTTTCCTGCGAGATGCATTTCATCTTGACGGAAGTGAGGTCTCATGTTTTCGAGCATTAGGTCAGCAACATTGCTCGGTATTCAAGGAACACCGATATCTGTTGAAGTGCATATTGGTAGTGGTTTGCCCGGCTTCACCGTTGTCGGGCTTCCCGATGAAGCATGTCGAGAAGCGCGCGATCGTGTGCGTGCGGCGTTGCTCTCAAGCGGTGCTGAATGGCCGAACAAGAAAATTACCGTGAACTTGGCACCGAGTAGTCAACGTAAAGGCGGGGTAGGGCTCGATCTTGCATTGGCAATGGGCATTCTCAGTGCGAGTGGGCAAATGTCAAGCGACAACTTGGCAGAGTATTCCTTTGTTGCTGAACTCGGTCTCGATGGGTCATTGCGCCCAGTGCCTGGTGCTGCACCTCTTGTTGCTGGCTTGCGCGAAACTCGTGTTGTTGTTGCGCTTCCTAACGCACGAGAAGCAAAGGTTGCAAGCCCGCGAAGTATTCATTGTGCGGCCACCTTGCGCGATGTGGTTCTTGCATTGCGTGGTGATGGCGAATGGCTCGACACCTCGTCTCAAGAAAAAATACAAGCCTCGTCGCACATTGCAGATATGAGCGATGTGCGGGGGCAACCCACAGCACGTCTTGCTGCAGAAATTGCGGCTGCAGGTGGCCACCATATTTTATTTGTGGGGTCACCTGGTGCAGGTAAAACAATGATTGCTGAACGTTTACCTGGGTTATTGCCTCCACTCACAAATGAAGAAGCAGTCACCGCAACAATGATTCACTCTGCAGCAGGTTCCTCGTTGCCCCCCGGTGGGCTCATTACCTATCCACCGTTTCGTGCACCGCACCACAGCGCTTCAATGATTGCGATGGTGGGCGGGGGCAGCAGCGTGTTGCGGCCAGGTGAAGCATCACTAGCTCATAGTGGGGTGCTTTTTCTCGATGAAGTGGGCGAGTTCATGCCGTCGGTTCTCGACGCATTACGCCAGCCCTTAGAGGAAGGCGAGGTGCGTATTGCACGTGCCAGCGCCGGCATTACCTTGCCCGCACGTTTTCTTTTAGTAGGTGCAACGAATCCGTGTCCTTGTGGTGGAGGTGCTCCTGGGGCGTGTGTATGCAATGAAACTGCACGAAGCAAATATCTGCGCAGATTGTCTGGCCCTTTCCTCGATCGTTTCGACCTTCGTGTAGCTGTTGCAATGACTGGGGTTGAGGAATTACTCGATGTGCGTGAAGGAGAACCAAGTGCAGTAGTGCAAGAACGTGTTGCTCGCGTGCGAGAAATGTCGTTGCACCGTTCAGGTGGCGTGAATGCTCGGCTGTCTGCGCAAGAGCTCGACACCTACGCGCCGCTATCGCCCGCAGCGCGCGATGTACTGCGTCGTGAATTAGAACTTGGTCGCCTCACGGGTCGCGGCTACCACCGCATTCGCCGTGTTGCTCGCACACTTGCCGACCTGGCGGGCAATGAAGGAGAAATTGCACACGAGACCGTGCGCGTGGCGCTTCTCATGCGTACACGCCTGCACGAAAGAGAAGTTGCTTAATGAGTCAACACCTGGGCATGCCAGCGTGGGCGTTTGCTGCAGCGCTTGCTCAGTTAGAAGGCATGACGCCAAAGAAACTACGCATCGCGCTTTTGCATGAAGAACCTGAAGATGCTTGGGCCAGAGCAATGTTTCATTCCACAAAATCTGAAGATGCAGTTGCGCTTATACAGCAGTGCTGTGAGCGAGAAAATATACAAGTAATTTATATTGGTGACCCTGCGTATCCGCGTGTATTGCGTTACGACCCAACTCCGCCAGCGGTACTTTTCTACAGAGGTTCACTTAGTGCTTTGCAGCAGCGACGCGTAGGCATTGTTGGAACACGTTCGCCAACGCCATCGGGCGTGTACACCGCACGTGAATTTGGAGAGCAGTTAGCGGCCAATGAAATTGCTGTTGTCTCGGGTCTTGCGCGAGGAATTGATGGCGCGGTACATCACGGAATGAAATTGCACTACGACGAGCATCTGCACGAAAACAATGCTGCATTTGGCAAACCCATTGGGGTCGTGGCGTGTGGAATTGATGTTGTGTACCCAAAAAGTAATGCTGGGTTATGGGCATGGGTAGGTGAAAGCGGGCTCTTGGTTAGCGAATACGCACCCGGGGTGCATCCCGAGCCGTACCACTTCCCTCAGCGAAATCGCATTATTGCCGCGCTATCTGAAGTGGTTCTTGTAGTTGAATCTCGTGAATCGGGCGGTTCAATGCTCACGGTCGCAGAAGCAATCAGGCGCAATATTGAAGTCTTTGCAGTGCCGGGTTCGCCTCGTGTTGCATCGGCGGGCGGCACCAACTTGCTCATTCAACAAGGTTGCGGGCCCGTCACCAGTGTCGACGACCTCTTTGCGGCCCTTGCGCTCGACCATCGACGCGATTCGCGCAACAGTTATGAAACACGTGTTGCGCCCGATGCCCACGACCAAGATGTGCTTCTT
>CAMBPP010000122.1 GCA_945869715.1 Bifidobacterium breve | reverse complement strand
ACATTCACAACTGGTCGGAGAGCGGCGGGCTGGTATTGCTCGGAGACCCAGTCAGATATCGCTAAGGCCATGAGCACCGTTCGCTACCTCAGCCTCGACTGGATTGAAGCAATTGGCACACGTGCTGCAGAAAATGCACACTTACAGTCACTCGGCTCCACCTTGAACATTGGCATTACCCAAATGGTCAGCGACGGCCCAGAAGACACGGTCTTGTATCACCTTCAAGTCAGAGACAGTGCAGTCACATTTGGTGCCGGCCCAGCCGACCCAGAGCATGTGCGTCTTGAACAAGAATGGGAAACTGCCGTTGCGGTAGCTACTGGCGAAATGGCTGCCGAAGATGCATTTATAACGGGCGCAATACGCATTGGAGGTGACGCGCAAATGCTTTTGCAAAGCCAAGAAGTTTTTGCTGCGCTCGACCCCATCTTCGAAGAAGTAGCGCAAATAACCGTCTACAAATAGTTGCCCGATTTCAATGCAAGATACGTTGCCTCGGCATTATTTTCTTCAACTTGCGCAGCGTCATTGGCAAGCGGGTTCACCCACACGGCCACAATGAGTGCAAGGTCATGTAAATCATTTGTACCAAAGACGCCGTTGTCACGCGCTTTTTGCACGCCCCGCGCCACTCCATGCTGAGCAGCTCCCCATGTGAGATCACCATGACGTTCGGTTTCAATGGTTGCTTTATTAACAAAAAGCGTCATTGGTTGCAGCGGTTGGTTTGGTGCAGCAACTGCCACAAAACGCGTATGCCCAGCGCTTGGCGTTGCCAACCCTGTTGCCCACGCGGTTCCTACTGCGCCTTCCCTGTCGCCAAGCACGGTGTTGATATGTGCGGCGTTAGTTCCTTCTCCGACGAATGATTCTCCGTATTCAGATTTCATTAAGGCAACCTTCCGTATCGCGAGAGCTTCAATTCATCTGATGAATCGGTGCCACTTTTTGTGTCGTAGGCCAACAGAGCAACGATACGCAAGGTGCTTCCCTGAATAGGTGTCACTTTGTGTAATGACGCACGACCATTAAAAATCATGAGCGTGCCGGCATGCATTGGCTCTACACGAACACGATCATACGCATTGCCCGATAACACAATTTGCACACCGTCATAATTTTCATCGGTTGCCGTGCGAAGTTTTTTTGCATTTTCAAATTCGCCGCCTGCTTGCGAGGGCTGTAATGCAAGCGATACCACGAAGTCGGTCATATCGAAATGCCAACCCAATTGATCGCCTTCGCCCATGACGGCAAGATTCAATGCGCCAAAGGGATCGGCGTACCGGTAAATCTTTTCTTGCCCAAGAACACCGGCAATAAAAGTCATGAGCTCATCAGACTCATACAGTTCACGCACCGCATGATGTGCTGGTACATGGTCATAAGCAATCACTTCCACTGCAGACGACTGCACGGTGCGGCGGGGGTGACCCACAGGAAAAGAGTCGTCTGGAGCACTTAAATAAGCGGTTTTATGAGACTCCGAGCGGTGAGCCAGCGCAATGAGCTCTTCAGTTTCTGCCACCATGCGCATCACTACATCGCGCGAAATAAAGTCCGGCAACACCACCACGCCATCACGCTGAAACATGTCACGTAATTGCGTAATGGTCTGAAAATCAGAAAGCGGCCACTCGCTAGTATTCACGAGGGCCGTTACTGACATTGCAAATATTTTCGTTAGTGCTAGATCAGCCCAAGTTCGCGCACTGCGTCGCGCTCTTCAACAAGCTCTGCAACCGATGCATCAATTTTGGCTCGGCTGTATGCATCGATGTCGAGACCCTGAACAATTTTGTATTCACCGTTCTTGCACACACATGGGAAAGACGAAATGAGTCCTTCAGGTACGCCATATGAGCCATCGGAGGGAACTGCCATTGAAACCCAATCGCCTTCTGGCGTATCGGTAGCCCATGAGCGAACGTGGTCGATAGCCGCATTTGCTGCCGAGGCTGCCGACGACAAACCGCGGGCCTTAATAATCGCAGCGCCACGCTTGGCAACGGTGGGGATAAAAGTTTCATCGAACCATTGTTGATCGTTCACTGCTGCTGCAGCATTCTTGCCATCAACTTCGCAATGGAAAAGATCGGGGTACTGAGTAGTGGAGTGGTTGCCCCAAATGGTCATCTTTTTAATAGACGACACTGGCTTATTGAGTTTTGCTGCCAACTGCGAAATAGCGCGGTTGTGGTCAAGGCGGGTCATTGCTGTGAACTGACCTGGGTTCATTCCCTTTGCGTTATTCATTGCAATGAGAGCATTGGTGTTTGCGGGGTTGCCCACCACAAGCACTTTGATGTTCTTTTTTGCATTCGCAGCAATTGCTTGACCTTGTGGTTTAAAGATGCCACCGTTTGCCGACAACAAATCGGCTCGCTCCATGCCGTCTTTGCGAGGCATTGCACCAACAAGCATTGCTACATCGGCATCGCCGAAGGCAACGTCGCCAGAATCGGTGCACACCACTTGCTGGAGAAGCGGGAATGCGCAATCTTCGAGTTCCATTTTGACGCCCTCGAGTGCGCCAAGTGCTGGGGTAATTTCAAGCAACTGCAAAATGATGGGTGTGTTTGGTCCCAACATTGCGCCAGATGCGATGCGGAATAAAAGGCTGTAGCCAATTTGGCCTGCTGCGCCGGTCACGGCGACTCGTACGGGGGTTGTCATAGACCTCTATCGTAGGTCGCACGTGCCCGCCACCCAAGCCGAAGCGACACAACCTATTTCACGGAAGTGGTGGTTGCCCGCGGGACAACTGAGGAGGTAGTGCTTGAGGTACTCGTTGTTTGCCCCGGGGCTGTTAAGACCGCGTCTTCGAATTGCGGCCCAGGACGTCCTAAAGCCTCCATAATGAGCGCGGTGTACTTGCGCTGACCCATAGGGCGCAGGTGCGTGAGGTCGTCGTAGAGCCATTTGGGGTGCTCTGTGGCGTACTTCTTCCAATCGATGATCTGCACATTGGGGTAACGCTCGGGCAATGCGCGAATGAGGCGATTGTTTGGCTCTTCCCAATTTTTGCCAGGTACTGCATTGGTGAGCACCACCACCCGAGGAACATCGGACAACACGCTCACAATGCTGTCAATTGTTTCTTGTGAAGTACCGCTGTTGGTGCCCAAGTGAATGACCACAGCACTGCCGAGAGCGTTAATGGATTTCACATAGTTCACAATTGGCAAGGCGGCTTTAAAAGCGCGGCTCTTTTGCGCATCAACCGTCACCCCATATTTTGTCATTTCAGGCGCAGCACCCAACATGACGGAGTCACCGATTGCCAAAATGTCTATCCGTTCAGCAGGCACCGTTGTTGGAGCAACGGTTGATGTTGTGACTTGACCAGCGATGGAACTTGTAGGAATGGTTGATGGCACGGTGGTGGGCATGAGATTGGTAATGAAACCATCGGCATCAACCAAGCTTTGGCTGATTGCATCGAGTTCAATTTTTGCCGTTGATAAATTTGCGACGGCAAAAATTGGGGCAAGGCTGAGTGCCACTGCGATGCCGACCATTTTGCGTCGGTGCACCTTGCGCTCTTGAGTAGGTGCACCGCGCCAAGTGCGCAACCACACACCCAGCTTCCCTTTTCTGATAGGGGTCTCAATGAATCGATAAGACGCTTCAGTAACCAGCAACGTACAGGCCATCAAAAATGCGAACCGGCCCCAACTCAGTGCGTTACCGGCAATATGACGAGAAATTTGAAAAATAGGCCAGTGATAAAGGTACAAACCGTACGAGCGAACACCAAGCCAAACAAAAACTTTATTTCCTAAAACAACTCTTCCAAGAAAAGTCGAAGGATGCGTTACTGCGGCAATCACTGCAACCGTTGCTAACGCCACAAGGAAGAAGCCGCCACGATACAAAAGGTCATAACCATGACTTCCTGTTTCTGCTCCAGTTACCACATTGGTAAAGCGCCATGCCATGAATGCAAGCGAAACCAAGCCAAGGACCCCAACTACGTCTACAAGTACTGATCGTTGAGCAATACGCGCCTGAGAGATATACCACGGACGCCACCACACACCAAGTGCAGCACCAAGGAACAATCCGCTTGCTCGAGTGATGGTAGACAGGTACACAAAATCAATTCGTGCCACATCGCGACCAAGAAACGTGAAGTACTGATTCGCCGTATCGGTTGCGTTAGAAATTGGCCCGGTGCGATACATCACCGCAGTTAGTACTGCAATGCCCACTGCAGAGAGAAAAAAACATAAACCAATAAGTGGCAGTCGACGTC
>CAMBPP010000121.1 GCA_945869715.1 Bifidobacterium breve | reverse complement strand
ATTTCATCAAAAAGAATATTCTGCGAAGAAACTTGGTCACTCCATACGTTCACAATAATGAATGCAAGAAGGAACGTGAATGCGGTGCCGATGAAGCCAAATACCGCTACAAGACCTTCGGTGTCGTCGCCTTCGGCTTGAATGCGAGCATTGAAAATTGCCTTCACAATTGGAATGACAATGACGACGGGAACACCAATGCTGATGAGCACAATGAGCCAGAGGGGAAATGCGAGGAATCCTTCAAGCATGAAATGACTCTTTCTCTAATGAGTAGATAACGCGACCCTATGCTAATTCGCAACCTAAACCTGAAACTGCATAAGGTGGGTCCGTGAAGTTCATTGGGGTTGTCGCGGTAGTTATAGTTGCCGCTCTGCTGGCCCAATTTCTGCAGCGTCGCAAACCGCAAGCTCCTACGCAGCCAAAAATGGAAGTGCCCTTACAGCTAGACAGAAGCGATTTTCCTCAGCCAGAAGCGCAGTGGTTAGTCACAGTGTTCTCGTCGGCTACCTGCTCTACGTGCATAGACGTGGTTGCGAAAGCGCAAGCTCTGGCAACATCTCAAGTTGCAGTAGTGAACGTGGAGTACCCAGAGCGCAAAGACTTGCACGACCGTTATGGCATTGATGCAGTGCCCACCGTTGTTGTTGCCGATGCACAGGGGGTCGTGCTCGGCAGTTTCATTGGGCCGGTGACAGCAACCGACTTATGGGCTGGTGTTGCAGAGATGCGTCAGCCGGGGTCGCGAGCAATTTCGGGTTGTGCAACTTCCGCTGCAGGTGAAGACGACGGAGAAGCAGACTCGCTTAAGCCCTGTTGAACAAGGCGCAATACGGCTGGTCCGTCCATTGTTTCTTCTTCCAGTAGACGTAGGGCAACAAGGTCGAGACCACGGCGATGTTTGGTGAGCACCTCGCGAGCACGAGTTTCTTGTGCGCGCAAGATGCGAGCAATTTCACCGTCAACCAACTTGGCAGTGTCGTCGCTGTACTCGCGACCATTGGTCATGAGGTCTTCACCAAGAAAAACTTGCTGCTGGCTATTCCAGGCCATGGGGCCTACTGCTTCGCTCATTCCCCATTCGCGCACCATACGCCGAGCGATGCCTGTTGCTTGTTCGAGGTCGTTTGCTGCCCCGCTATTTAAGTTGCCAAAGACCATCATCTCGGCAACGCGGCCACCCATTGCTTTGCAAATGATGTCTTCGAAATATTCTTTCGAATACGTGTGACGTTCTTCGGGCAGGGTCCAGGTAACGCCTAGTGCCATGCCGCGGGGCAAGATGGTGACCTTGTGGAGAGGGTCGCTATGTGGAAGAACCGATGCAAGAACAGCGTGGCCACCTTCGTGATACGCAGTTGCTTTTTTCTCGTCGGCATTGAGCACGAGGCTTTCGCGACTCGCACCCAAAACAACCCGGTCGCGTGCGTTTTCAAAGTCAACGTGCTCCACTTGTTTTGCGCCACGGCGTACCGCAAATAGTGCAGATTCATTCACCAAGTTGGCAAGGTCGGCGCCACTCATGCCAGGTGTTGCACGAGCCATAGTTTCAAGGCTCACCTCGGGCCCCATGCGCTTGTCGCGTGAGTGCACCTTCAAGATGGCGAGGCGCTCTTCGTATTCAGGCAACGGAACAATGATGGACCTGTCGAAGCGACCAGGACGCAATAGCGCTGGGTCGAGTACGTCGGGGCGGTTTGTGGCCGCCATGATGACAATGCCTTCACTTGTTTCAAAGCCGTCCATTTCGGCAAGCATTTGGTTGAGCGTTTGTTCACGCTCGTCATGCCCACCACCGAGACCGGCTCCGCGCTTACGACCGATTGAGTCGATTTCGTCGATGAAAATAATGGCGCGCCCCATTTTGCGAGCTTGTTGAAAGAGGTCGCGCACACGGCTTGCGCCAACGCCTACGAACATCTCCATGAAGTCTGAACCAGTAACAGATAAGAACCCCACACCAGCTTCGCCAGCTACTGCGCGGGCAAAGAGTGTTTTACCTGTTCCTGGAGGACCAACGAGCAAAATGCCTTTGGGAATGCGCGCACCAATTTCTTTGAACTGTTCAGGCATGCGCAAGAAGTCGACAACTTCTTTAATTTCCATTTTGACGCCTTCGTAGCCAGCAACATCGGCAAACGTGGTGGAAGGTTTGTCGGCGTTATAGGTTTTGGCACGACTGCGGCCAATAGACATGATGTTTCCGGCTTGGCCCATAGCGCGGCGTTGCATGAACATGAAAATGCCAATGATGAGAAAGAACGGCAACAAAATAGGAATGAGGCTGGTGAACCAGTTGGCCTGAGGAGTGTTGTAGTTGTAGTCGACTCCTTGGTCTTTCAAGAGCTTTTCGTCGGCATCGCTGAGCAGGGGAGCACCGGTGGTGCTGAACTTGCGACCGTCGCTCAGTGTTCCCGACAACACATTGGTGGTGTTGTTAATGGAAACCTTGTCGACCTTGCCAAGGCGAACTTGTGAAAGAAATTCGGTGTAGGTGAGCTTCTCTGAGTTCTTTGTGGGGAGAAAGCGCGGGCCAAAAATAAGGGCAAGGGCGCAAACGGCAATGAGCCATACAGCCCATTTTGGCAACTGCTGCTTTTCTGATTTTGGGGCAGACGGGTCTGAATTATTGCGCTTGGCACCGAAAGGGCTTTTACGTGGTTGGCGGCCATTTTTTTGAGGTGATGGGGGTGTGCTCCCTGGAATTTGTGAGGGGGGTGGTGGCGGGGGCAAGTTGCTCATGCCCTCATGATATGGGTTGGGTGGTCGTCATGTATCCCCCACCTCCTAATCGGGTATGGATATCGTTCTTCCATGGCCCGCCAATGTTCACGTTCCGGATGCTCCACGCCGGCGTCAATGACCCTTACCTATCAATACAACCGCTCGGTTGCCTGGATCGATCAATTGCAATCTGAACGTGATCCGCATGCCTATGACCTTTGCGAGCGACACGGGAAACGCACCACTGTTCCTTCAGGCTGGCGTCTCGAAGACCGCCGTGCCGTGTACCACTTCATCACCCCCAATCGCCTTGCCGGGTAGTTCACTTCCGCGTCACTCCAGCGATTACCGCGGAACTGAGTCGCGCTATTCCCTGCCAATGGTTATTGGCGGTTGGCTTGGTTGTTATCTCGTTGCCAACATTCTTGGTGGAGCCATTGCGGGTGCAACAAGCGCGCCTTCTGGTGAAGAACCTATTTGGATACTTGCCGCATCGGCCCTTGCTTTGTGGACCCCATTTGTGGTCATGCTCGTGCTGCTATCGCGCAAATTAGGTTCGGGTAATTTTTGGAGTGACTATTCCGTTCGCTTTCGACCCATTGATGCGTTAGGTATTCCAATAGGAATTGCTTCTCAAATAGTTTTAGTAAGTGCGGTGTACTGGCCGCTACGCAAAATCTTTCCGGCCACGTTCGATGCAGCAGATGTTGAAGAGCGTGCCAGCGATCTCTACGACCGCGCACATGGATGGTGGCTCGTGGTTCTTGTGCTCATTGTGGTGGTTGGCGCACCCGTTGTGGAAGAACTCGTGTACCGCGGATTCATTCAGGGAACATTGCGAGGCACCATGAATCACACTGTTGCGCTGGTGGTCGCGGCGGTATGGTTCACACTCATTCATTTTGTGCCAGTGGAATACCCCGGGTTGTTCGCGATTGCCTTGGTTTTGGGGTTGTCGTACCACTTTTCGCGCAGAATTGGGCTTCCCATTGTGACCCATATGGCTTTCAACGCGACGGGATTATTACTTGTAGCACTGAAGTGAGACATTTTTCGGCGACATAAATGCCACAATGGTATTCATATGACAACTGAAATCGAAAGCGAACACGACGTCGAAGACGAAGTGAACGAGCCGCAAAGAATCCAGAAACTAATTGCTTCGTTTCTTGGCTTCCAACTTTTTTCAACCATTGTCATTGTGGGTGGGTCAATGTTGTTTCTTTTTGCAACGCTGCATCCTTCACTCATATTTCAAAACAACACACCAACAGGTGGCGATATGGGAGCCCATGTATGGGGCCCAGCGTTTTTGCGCGACAACCTACTGTCGAACTTCAAACTGTCGGGTTGGAGTATGGATTGGTATTCCGGTTTGCCGACGTATCGCTTTTACATGGTGGTGCCGGCGTTGTTCATCTTGTTGCTCGACATCGTTCTTCCCTATGGAATTGCATTTAAAATTATCGCGGTAGCAGGAATTATTGCGCTCCCCGCATGCGCTTGGGCATTTGGAAAACTTGCACGATTCGCGTATCCGCT
>CAMBPP010000120.1 GCA_945869715.1 Bifidobacterium breve | reverse complement strand
GGTGCTGCATCTTCATCGTGAATATTGAAATACGCATAGACCGCCCCAAGTGCTGTTACCACGACGGACCCAAGAAAAGCAGCGTGGTAACCAGACATCGCGGCTTCTGGTGCGCTGCTAGAAGCCGCAGCGTGGTTCACGCGTGAAATGAAAATGGTGGCGAAAATTGCTACTCCTAATGCGGCTGAAGTTTGACGTTGTGCGGAAAAAATAGATGATGCCCGGCCAGTATCGCGGGCTTCAATATTTGAATAGGTCGAAGCCTGTAAACCAACGAATGAAAATGATGCTCCACAACCGCGAATGAACATGAGTACACGAACGGTCCACATGCTTGTTCCGAGACCGAGAAACGCAAAAGGCAATGAAGCAAGCGATGCAACAACAAGGCCAAAGGTAACGAGTCGGCGTGGCCCCACGGTGTGGTAGAGACGTCCGACAATTTGGCTCATGAGAATGACGCCACAAGCCTGGGGCAGAGTGGTGAGGCCCGACTCCAGCGCTGAGGCGCGAAAAGGGCCCTGCAACATCTGGGGCATAAGAAAGAGAAATGCTGCGAAGCTTCCGTACGCCATGGTGTTGGTGATGTTGGCATTGCGAAAGATGCGATCTTTGTAAAGCCGTAAGGCGAGCATCGGTTCTTTGACTGTTAGTTCTACTTTTACCAACAATGCAAAAAGTGCAAGCCCACCAAGGCCGGTAATGAGTACCGGTGTAGAGAACCAGCCGTGAGTTGGCCCTTGTGAGAGCGCATAGAGAATTCCGGCTAGACCAACACCCGATAGTGCAAAACCGGGAGCATCAAATTTTCCTGCTTGTGGTTCTTTGTGCTCTTTCAGAAAGAGTGCTCCAAAAATAAAACCGATCACTCCGATGGGCAAGTTGACATAAAAAATCCATCGCCATGACAAGTTGTCGACTATTGCACCACCGATGATGGGCCCAAGTGCCGGTGCAACAACGGTGGGAACAATTAGAATGGTGGATGCGCGAGCGCGCTCGGCGGGAGGAAACGACCGGTAGAGCATCGCTGTGCCGACGGGAACAAGCATGCCTCCACCGACACCTTGAAGAAGTCGGAAGAAGATGAGTTGACCAAGACTTTGCGATTGCCCGCACAGAGCCGACGCAGCTGTGAAGAGAAATAGTGCAAAAAGAAAAGTTTTCTTTGTACCAATTTTGTCGCCAATCCACCCAGACGCAGGAATCCATACTGCGAGGGCAAGGAGATAGCCGATGACGACCCACTCCATAGAGGCCGCCGAAGCACCGAATTCCTCTTCGAGCGTAGGTATCGCCACATTCATGATGGTGGTGTCCATAATTTCGAGGAACAGACCCAATACAAATGTGACAGCAACGATCCATTTGTATTCAAACTTGTTTTGAAGTGCGCTCATAGGCCCCCTTGGTCCACCACGCAGACTAGTGACTCAGTTGGCTTACTATGGCGACGGGGGTTCTTTCATGAGCAGTCAAATGGAAAATATTCACTACAACCCATTCAGTGCTGAAGTTTTGGCAGATCCTGCTGCTGCGCACAAAGAATTACGGGAAAAATGCCCGGTGCATGCGTTTCGTGAACATGAACCACATTTCACTTCGTTGAGTCGACATGAAGATGTTCTTGCAGCATTAAAGAATATTGATGTGTTCTCGTCGCAGTGGGGTCAAGGCCCTGGTCGTAAACCCGCTATCGCGCTATTTAGCGACCCACCGAATCACACCAAGTTTCGCAGGCTCGTGAACACATCTTTTACTCCTCGTGCGGCAATGGTGCTCGAACCGATGATTACTGCATTAGTGGAAGAACTTGTGCACTTGATGAGATCTCAGCCAGGCAACAAAGCAGATCTTCACGATCTGCTTGCGATGCCGCTGCCCGTCATTGTTATTGCTCGCATGCTTGGAGTTCCTGAAGATATGCGTGACACATTCAAAGAGTGGAGCGACGCACAATTGCAGGGCATGAACATGGTCGACCCAGAACGTGAAATTGCCGCGCGTCGTGCCATGAGCGAGTATCTCATTGATGAAGTAAATATGCGCCGTGATCTCATAGCTCAAGATCGCGAACTTCCAAATGACCTCATTTCAGAGTTAACACAGGCAGCGATGTCGCACGATGACCCACTTACCGATGCAGAAATGCTCTCAATGTTGGTGCAAATTCTGGTGGGGGGAAACGAAACGACTACTTCTCTCATTACTAACTTGGTATGGCGTTTGTTGCAAGACCGCAGTAGGTGGAACGAAGTGGTGAATAACCCTGATCTCGTTGATGTTGCTATTGAAGAGAGCCTGCGTTTTGATCCTCCGGTGCTGGGCTTGTATCGCACCACCACGTGCCCAGTCACGATGTCGGGATCAGAAATTCCGAGTGATGAAAAAGTGATGGTGCTTTACGCGTCGGCAAATCGCGACCCCGCAGCGTGGGACGATCCCGATACCTTTCGCCTTGACCGCGACCTGAACCAATTGCGCAGACATTTGTCTTTCGGGTTTGGTTTGCACGTGTGCCCAGGGGCTGCACTTTCGCGCACAGAAACGCGCATTGCATTGCGAAAACTCATTGAGCTATTTCCAACGCTTGAGTTAGACGGAGAACCCGAACGAATTGAAACATTTTTGCTGTGGGGAAAACGCACGTTGCCTGTGAAGTGGTAACACCTATTGTGTGCGCTACCACTGCATGTCGGGTGAGTACACTGCATTTTGGTTACCCATTGCATTTCCTGCGTCGGCAATGAGTAACTGGCCGGTGAGCGACCTTGCGGCAGGAGAGCATAAAAACAAAATGTGAGCAGCCGTTTCTTCAGGGCTTTGCAATCGTTGAATAGGTGTATCGCGAATAATGGCCTTGGTGTACTCCACAACGTCTGGAGAAATATTGGCAACTTCTTTTTCGCGGAAGCCTTGTGTATCTACTGGTCCGGGAGCAAGAGCATTTACAGTGACGCCGCGATGAGCGAGGTACAAGGCTGTTGTTTTGGTCATGTTCACTACCCCTGCTCGAGCTGCACCAGAGTGCAAAAAGAGCGGAGCACCACGGTCGCCCACTTGGTTGTGAACCACATTCACAATGGAGCCGTCGCCGCCAGCTATAAGGTCGGGTACAAACCGGCTGAGCATGTTCCAGGTGCCGTGCAAGTTGAGGTCAACTACAGCTCGGAACCCGCGATCAGAAATTTCTGACGGGCGCGCAGGGAATTGACCGCCTGCATTGTTGATGAGAAAATCGAGTTTTGTAAATGACGTCATCACCGTGTTGCGAAGTGATTCAACGCTCTCGGTATTGCGAATGTCGCATACCTGAGAAACGCATCGCACGCCGAGTGCTTCAATGTCTGCATGAGTCTTTGCCAAGTTGTCGACGTCTCGTGCGGCTAAGGCAACATCGGCGCCCAATTGGGCAAAGCCGAGAGCAGTTGCGCGCCCGATGCCACGGCCTCCTCCGGTCACGAGAACCGTACGGCCGGTAAACAGACCTGGGGCAAAAGTTTCTGCTGCAGAGAGAGGGGTGCTTGTCATTCCAACGAGAGTAGCGAACTACCATCGTGTCTATGCGAGCGGTGATATGTAAAGAACTTGGTCCATTGGAAAATTTGTCACTCGAAGAGTTTCCAACGCCCCCTCTGTCGAACGGAAATGTGCGTTTGCGAGTTCTGGCGAGCGGCGTGAACTATGTAGACGGGCTTCTCATACAGGGGAAGTATCAAATAAAGCCACCCACACCATTTATTCCGGGAATGGAAGTAGTGGGTGAAGTGATTGAATGCTCAGACGATGTTTCTGCGGAGCTTTTGGGTAAACGCGTTTTGGCCAACGTGGGCTTCGGGGGTTTTGCTACCGAGGCAGTAGTTCGTGCAGATCGAGTAATCAATATTCCCGACACGTTGTCGACGGGTCAGGCGGCAAGTTTTTTGCAGAGTTATCTCACTGGTTGGTTTGCTCTCACGCGACGAGCACATATCAGTGTCGAGTCGAGTGCGAAAAAAGAACAATGGATGTTGGTGCTGGGTGCTGGAAGCGGGGTGGGTCTTGCCGCTGTCGACATTGGTGCTGCTCTTGGTTTACGAGTGATTGCTGCAGCCTCGTCGCAGGAAAAACGCAACCTTGCTCTTGCGAGGGGTGCAAGCGCAGTGGTCGACTCGTCAAGTGAAGACGTGAAAGAACGGGCGAAAGAAATTTCTGGCGGCGGAGTCGATGTTCTGTACGACCCAGTAGGCGGGTCTCTTGGCGAAACCTGCTTGCGGGCGCTTGGCGAAGA
>CAMBPP010000119.1 GCA_945869715.1 Bifidobacterium breve | reverse complement strand
CCTTTTTGGCAAATGGCAACTACACCAACAGAGGCACTTCAACTTCGCGGTGAAAAAATAGTGACAACACTGCAACAACAATTTGGGCTTCATGCTCAACTTGTACCCACTCAAGCAATGCCAGGGGCCGGAAGCACCCCCGGAGCATTTATTAATTCTTTTGCCGTGTCGCTCAGTGGCAACCATGTTTCTCAACTCAGAAAACATCGCATACCCGTCATTGCTCGCAGCGAGAACGGACAAACATTGCTCGACCTTCGTTCATTTGATTCACGTGACGACGAAGAAGTTGCATTCGCACTCTCTCTTGTGAAGTAAAGACCAGCCACCATGACGCTCATAGCTACCGCAGGTCATGTTGATCATGGAAAGACATCGCTTGTAGAAGCGCTCACCGGCACCAACACCGATCGTCTTGAAGAAGAAAAGCGACGAGGTCTCACTATTGATCTTGGCTTTGCGCACAGCACAGGAAGCGCTGGCGAAGTGCTGTCATTTATTGATGTACCTGGGCATATTCGCTTTTTGCGCAACATGCTCGCCGGTGTCGGCAGCATCGACATGTGTCTTTTAGTTGTAGATGCACGAGAAGGCTGGATGCCCCAAACCCAAGAGCACTTCGACATTCTTCGCTTGCTTGGGGTTCAACATGGCGTAGTCGCCATCACTAAGTCAGATTTGTTGACACCTACGGAACTAGAAGAAGCACGGCTGCTTGTTGAGATGCAACTGGAAAGCACTTTTCTCAGTGATGCAAAAATTATTGAAACAAGTATTCATAATGAAGCAAGCATTGAATTACTGCGCCAAAGCATCACCAGTGTTTCTCACACTCCACGGCCAACAAAGTCTCGCCCACGCATATGGATTGACCGCGTCTTTTCACTCCCCGGTGTGGGAACAGTAGTCACCGGAACATTGCTCGATGCCCCACTGACCGTCGGTACCGATATCACTATTTTGCCTGCAGGCCACAAGGGTCGCATTCGCCAGTTGCATTCTCACAACCAAGAAGTAGAAACATGTGAGCCAGGTTCACGTGTTGCTGTCAATGTGCATGGCATTTCACATAACGACATCAACCGTGGCGACCTGCTCGTACTTCCACAGCAGTGGATGCTCTCAAACACTCTCGATGTAGAACTCCACGCACTGCCCTATCTTGCTCATTCCATTACTCGTCGTGGACATTTTCTCATGTACATCGGCAGTAACGAAGTAGAGGTGACACTGCGCCTCATTCAGTCGGAATCCATTGCACCAGGCGACACAGCGAAAGCGCGTCTGTATTTGCAACAGCCCATTGCCGTTGCACCTCAAGACAAATTCATTCTCCGCGAAACTGGCCGTGATGAAACCATCGCTGGTGGCATTGTTCTCGATATTGACCCTGTTCTACGGCTGACCAAAGCAGACCCTCAATACGACATTCAACACTTGCTTGATGAGCGGGGAGTGATGAATACCAATGACTTGTTTTTGCGCACTGGCGTGCAAGCAACACCCACTGTTGATGATGTCATTTTCAGTAGCGCAATGTTGACCTCGGCTAAAGCTGAGGTATTTCACATGCTCAACACTCAACGAGCGCTTGCATCTGAACTACAAGGAATAGACCTCATTGGGTTGCCCGATCATCTCGCACATGCTGCTCGTACATTTCGCCCCGAAGAGGCAGTCATTGAAAATGGTCGCTTATACCTTCCCAATTTAGCACCCTCAAAAAATCAGGTTCACCCGCTCGTTCAAGAGTTCGCAGATGCCCTCTTTGCGCCACCCGACCCGAATTCATTTGATCGGGCATTGCTGCGCCGACTTGTGCAAGAGGGCCATTTGCTGAACCTTGATGGCATTTTTTTTGCTACCCAAACTCTCGACCGCGCCCATGCGGTGGTGAAAGAACTCCTTGGTCAACACCCCGAGGGCTTTACCACGAGCGCTTTTCGCGAAGCGGCGAACACAACACGCAAGTACGCAGTGCCCCTCTTAGAAGCACTCGATGCCCGAGGAATTACTCGGCGCCGTGGCGACCTGCGTATTGCTGGACCGCGATTGTAAATTGTTCTAGTGACGTTCGCGATAATCGCGTGCGGCGCCTTCAATTGGTTCCACTTCAAGAGTGATTCCATCAATGGCCACAACATTCACTGCAGAGCCCGCAGGAATGGGAGTAGCGCGGTTGGTGCGTGCACGCCATGAGCCCTCATGAACGCGCACAATTCCACCGGGGGCAAGTTCTTCAAGTGCAACTCCTTGCGCACCAATCATCCACTCACGCCCAATAGTGGGAGTTGCGAAACGTGTACGCGTCATTGATGGCATGCCCACAATGAACGTGAGTGCAAGACCACCAATACCCACCAACAACGTGATCCATGATGGGCGCAAACTCATACTGTCGATATCGCGAAAGAGAAAAAGTGAACCTCCCGCAAAAGCAACAAGGCCAACACCTGTCCATAGTCGCGGCACACCCACTTGTACATCAACAGAGAACGCGAGCATGGCAAAAAAGATGACGGCAAGAGCAAACCCGTTCACTGGCAAAACGCCGAGGCCAAAACAGGCGAATACTGAACAGACGGCTCCAACAAAACCCGCAACACCAATACCCGCAGTAAAAAACTCAAAAATGAGCAGCGCCAACCCGATAGTGAGAAAGAGATATGTCAATGGCGGGCTTGACACCGTATGAAAAAGACCTGGGGTCAGACCCAATTTAAAAAATCTTGCAGTTGTTGCTTCGCGTTCAATTTGTCCGTCGGCAGCAATTTTTTCCGTCACTGTGTCAAGTACTTTTCCGTTGATACTGAGACCATCGAGTGCAAAAATCATATTTTTCATCACTGGCACACCTTCGTCACTGCCAGAGAATTTCAACGCACCTGTTTTACGTGCATCGGCAAAACCTAAGGTATTGCCTTGCAATACTTCGGTACTCTTCCCAAAATCAAAAGTGACACCCTTCGCATCAAGCGGAGTTCCCATGTTGCCAATGCGAGTACCCGGTGCCATTGCGGTGACATCGGCAGCGGCAAGCAACTGTGCGGCGAGCCCATAGAGCCGTGAACCCGATGGCCCCACCCAAATAGCAACAGGAACTTTTGCGGCAGCCACTCGTTCGAGCAAGGCAGTAACTCGGTCGCGGCTGAGCGTTGAACCACGTGTATTCATTTGGAACACCAGTGCCTGTGCCCCTTCACTTGACGACCTGTCAAGAGCATCTTCCATTGCCTGGGCTTGAATTTCGTCAAGTAACCCACTGACCTCTTGCACATCAACTGTGGGGAGCGAAGATTTTTCTTCGGCAGAGGCATTTTGTGCGCCCATAAGTATGAGCCCGCCCAGTGTTACTGCCAAGATAAGTTTTCGCATTCCAACCTCCGGAGGGTGAGTGGACCCGAATCAGTTTTTCACCGCGTCCCGTGTCTTCATTGTTGCGGGAAAAGGTGGCGTAGGGAAATCGAAGATAGCCGCTGCTCTTACTCTTGCTGCGCACCGCTGCGGTCTCACGAGCCTTTTGGTGGAAACTGACGGAAAACCTGTGCCTTCTGGCATTTCGAGCCTCAGTTTGACCCCTCCCGAGGCCCTACGGGAGTATCTCGACACCAAGGGGCTAGGACGCATTTCACGTCTCATGATTACTACTGGTGTTCTCGATGTCATCACTTCGGCGGCACCTGGCATTGACGATCTGTTGGTGTTGGGCAAGGTAAAACACCTTGAGCGCAGTGATGCTGCCGATGTCATTGTGGTCGACGGCCCCGCTGCTGGGCATGCCATAACGATGTTACGAACCCCTCAAGCTATTTCTGATGCTGTGAAAAGCGGCGCAGTACGCCTTCAAGCCGATGAGATTTTAGAAATGTTGCGAGACGGATCACGATGCCAAGTGGTGCTTGTGACCATTCCCGAGCCCACCCCTGTACAGGAATGCATAGAAACGGCTTACGCCCTTGAAGAAGAAGTGGGCGTGAAGCTCGCTCCCATTGTAGTGAATCAAGTTGATACCTCTGAGCCATTAGATATTCCGTTCTCGTTACCAGAGCACTCTGCGTTAGTACAAGCAGCAAAATTTCGCAATGCGCAAATTTTACGCCATCAGATAAATGTCAAAAAATTAGATGAGCAACTTCCCCTTGCACAACTTATTGTTCCCGATCTTGAATCATCCACCATTGAAAACATCGCAGACCAACTTCTTGCAGTAATTGAGAAACTATGAGTGGTATTCAAGTAAATCAACTGCTCACAGACAACCGCGTCATCATTTTTGCCGGCAGTGGTGG
>CAMBPP010000118.1 GCA_945869715.1 Bifidobacterium breve | reverse complement strand
GTAGAGCGTTATACGCAACAACTCGACGGCATGCTCGATCATTTCGCCGACATCGACAACTTGCAACTTGCCGATGTTCAGCCCATGACCCAGCCGTTCCCCCTCGTCAACGTGATGCGTGCCGATGTTGAACAGCCTTGCCTCGACCGCGAAGAAGTGCTCAATGCAGCACCTGCCGCCGAACAAGGTCGCTTCCGCGTTCCTCCATCTGGAGGCGAAGATGAGTAACTTCACTTCAGCTACTTCTATTGCTCAAAATGTTGCGAGTGGCGCACAGTCAGCTGCATCTGTTGTTGAAGAGCATCTGCAACGCATTAGCCAACGCGAAGAAGAAGTGCATGCCTTTAACTTGGTCACCAGTACAGAAGCTCGCGAGCGCGCGGCAGACCTCGATGCACGCATTGCCCGTGGCGAAAATGTTGGGCCACTTGCTGGTGTTCCCATTGCACTCAAAGACAACATGTGTACTCGTGGCATTCCCACAACATGCTCGTCAAAAATTCTTGAAGGTTGGAAGCCCCCGTACAACGCCACCGTTATCGACAAACTTTTTGCAGCGGGTGCGGTGTTCGTTGGTAAAACAAACCTCGACGAATTTGCAATGGGTTCCAGTACAGAAAACTCTGCGTTTGGTCCTACGCGTAACCCACTCGACACTTCGCGTGTTCCGGGTGGAAGTAGCGGTGGTAGTGCGGCTGCAGTAGCTGCAGGTTTTGCAGCAGTTTCTCTTGGTAGCGATACTGGCGGAAGCATTCGTCAACCAGCTGCACTATGCGGAGTTGTTGGTGTGAAGCCAACATATGGTTTAGTAAGCCGTTATGGGTTAGTTGCTTTCGCGAGCAGCCTCGACCAAATTGGTCCGTTCTCGCACAGCGTTGCCGATGCAGCATTGCTTACGGAAATCATTGCCGGGCACGACCCCATGGATTCCACAAGCATTCCCAAGCCTGCTCCTTCTTTAGTGTCGGTACTTGGTCGCGGGGTAGAAAGAATGCGCATTGGTCGCGTTGCCGACCTGCCCGAAGGCGCCGATGCCGATGTGCTTGCTCGCCTCGACGCAGCATTTGTTGCGCTCGAAAAAGCCGGTGCCACCATTGTCGATGTCAAGCTTCCTTCGTTGTCGTATGCGCTCACTGCGTACTACCTTATTGCTCCTGCAGAAGCGAGCAGCAACCTTGCTCGTTACGACGGAGTGCGTTACGGCAATCGTGTTGCAGCAAATGACATGAACAACATGTATGCCGATACGCGTGCAGCAGGTTTTGGCGATGAAGTAAAGCGCCGCATCATGCTCGGAACATATGCGCTGTCGGCTGGTTATTACGACGCGTATTACGGCAAGGCCCTCAAAGTGCGTCGCCTCATTTCCAACGACTTCGCGGCGGCTTATGCAAACGCCGATGTTATTTTGACCCCCACATCACCCACGATTGCCTTCCCGTTTGGCGCAAAAACCGATGACCCTCTCACCATGTATCTCTGCGATATTTTCACTATCCCCACCAACTTGGCTGGGCACCCTGCAATGAGCGTGCCATTTGGTACCGGCCAAGCAAATATGCCAGTAGGCGTGCAAATTTTGGCGCCCACTTTAGGTGAGGAAGCAATGTTCAAAGTGGCCGCAGTGTTAGAGAGTGCAGCATGATTGACAACGGCTTACCTGAAGGCTGGGAACTTGTTGTTGGGCTTGAGGTTCACGTAGAACTCGCTACCAAGACAAAACTCTTTAGTGGTTCACCAAACCGTTTTGGCGACGAACCAAATACCAATATTGACCCAGTAACTCTTGGCTTGCCTGGTGCATTGCCTGTGCTGAATCAGCATGCTGTTGAACTCGCAATGCGTATTGGGCTTGCGCTGAACTGCACGGTGAAGCCGAGTACCTTCCACCGTAAAAACTATTTCTACCCCGACTTGTCAAAGGCGTATCAAATTACGCAGTACGACGAGCCACTCAACGTCGACGGCTTTCTTATGTTGCCAGGTGGCGTGCGTGTTGGCGTAGAGCGCGCGCACATGGAAGAAGACACCGGCAAGTCATCTCACTTCGGTGGTGCAGGTGGCCGTATTCACGGAAGTGATTACTCACTCATCGACTTCAACCGCGCTGGAGTTCCACTTGTAGAAATTGTGTCGCACCCCGATGTGCGTACTGCAGAACAGGCTCGCCAGTACGTCAATGAGTTGCGCGCCATTCTTGTTGCTGTGGGTGCAAGCGATGCCAAAATGGAAGAAGGCTCCATGCGTTGCGATGCCAACGTCTCGGTACGCAAGTACGGGGCCGAACTTGGTACGCGTTGTGAAATTAAAAACGTCAACTCGGTGCGCTCACTTGGCAAAGCAATTGAGTACGAAGCTCGTCGGCAAATTGATGTCTTGGAAACCGGTGGCACCATTCGTCAAGAAACGCGCCACTGGGATGAAACCGATGGCCGCACGCACACATTGCGCGCCAAAGTAGACGCCAACGATTACCGCTACTTTCTCGAGCCCGACCTCGTCATGCTGGCCCCCGATGCAGAATGGGTAGAACGTGTTCGTGCCGCTTTGCCCGTGTTGCCTGCAGCTCGGCGTACCAACTTGGCTGTGCTAACCGGAGCCGATGAAGATAGTGAAGCAATTGCGGTTGTCGTAGAGCGTGGGCAAGACACCTATATAGATGAGGTAAAGAACTCCGGTGGCGACGCCGGGCGTGCTTTGGTGTGGGTGCAACAATCTTTCGCTGAAGAAGGCAATGCACCACGTTTGCCCGCCAAAGATCTTGCTGCTCTCACCGTTCTCGAACGCGATGGCAAGCTCACGGCAACTCAAGCAAAAACTGTTCTTGGCGACATGCTCGAAGCTGGCGGGGGAGACCCTGCAGCTATTGCTGCTTCAAAAGGTTTCGAAGCACTCGACACCAGCGTCATTGAAGGTTTTGTAAATGAAGGTATTGCCGTACAACCCGATGCATGGGCAAAATATTGCGCTGGCGAAGAAAAGGCAATGGGTGCCCTTGTTGGCACCATCATGAAACTGAGCAAGGGCAAAGCCGACGGCAAAGTAGTAACTGCAATCTTGCAGCAACGGCGAGGCAGTTAATAATGATTCGTCGATCACGGTCGATTTCCCTGCCACCAAGAAGAGCGTGGTCCTGGAAAACCTGAAACCAAACCAGGTGGTAACCATCAGGGAACCTCAATGATTTCTGTTAGCTGTATATATAGGTGTGATAATTGCCTGTTGGGATGGCTGAGCCCCATGAACAACTAGGCAGAATCTGTTTTCCAGGTGAACGCCAGGATAATCATCTAGAGCTGACTTGGAAAGGCGTTGTCAAACGATTACTTTGGAGCTTGCCGTTTCAACAAGGTAAGTACCTTTTACTTTGTCAAAAACAGTTCAGGGTCATTTGTTGAGTCCGTGTGGTCAAACACAGCGTTTGTGTTTCTTCCCGAGGACAGATGCTTAGCTTTGAGGTTTAGTGTTTATTTTAGAACATTGTCTTTTGAGAGAGATCAGGTATTCCGGTGGGTGGACGGCGTGTAGTGACTAGTCATTTAGTAATAGGTGCTCTAGTGGTCGGGTTTTCATTTCTTGCAGCGTGTGGCGGGTCAGATTCGACGACTACGGACGCGATAGTTGATGGTGATGCATCAGTCGTTTCGACCATTGCCGGTGAAGTGTCGTACACAGAATTTTGTGCATCGGCCGACGCGAACAATTCAAAGTTGCCTCAAATTGAATCCACTGACGACGCTGCGGCAATCACCACCAAAATCAATGCGCTCGCTGCAGCGCTGAGTGACACAGCAAGCAAGGCCCCTGCTGAAGTTAAATCTGCTGCCGACAAAGTTGCAGCAGCTGCTCAAGCAATGGCCGACTCACTCAAGAGTGACCCGTCACTTGACTCGTTCGATGCAGTGGTTACAAAATTTGCAACACCCGACATTGATGCTGCAACTGAATCTATTAACAAATTCGTTTCTGAAAAATGTGGAGCAACCAAATGAAATCTCGTGTTACGAAATGTGCCATCTTGGCAATTGCTCTGATAGCAGTTGCTTCGTGTGGAAGTTCTAGTTCAGATTCGTCGAGTCCCGATACGACTCGCTTAAAGAACTCGGCACTTACTCCCGGCACAACCACTACAACCGCATCTTCGGGCACGCTCCCTTCGAAAGGTTCTGCTGGTGCCGATACGGGTACTGCGGAAACAACACCAGCGACAACGCCCGCGTCAACACCGGCGACAACACCTGGTTCTATTCCGGCCGCAGCAGTAGTTGCTGATCCGGGTAACTACCAAG
>CAMBPP010000117.1 GCA_945869715.1 Bifidobacterium breve | reverse complement strand
GGCGCCATTCCCTTACTTGCAACAAACCCAGCACCAAGAAAGCCCCAGCGCACTGTCATGGTTACAACTTACGCAATTGAGGCACCACAGGTAACGCGTTACGCCGTGCCGACTCTTCGGCAGCTTGCATAATGGCCACCACATTGCGCGACTGGACTGCATTTACTTCCATCGGCGTGCCGTTGTTCAGGTATTCAACAATGGAGCGATGGAAAGCCAAAGTGTCGGGCGCTACTACAGCAACCTCACGCACTGTTCCATCTTCATGATGCACGGTAAGTAGCGCTGGCAGGTCGGCAACTGCCGGTTCACCTGCGGGGTTCCAATTGCCCACCAAAGAGCCTTTGGTACCAAGAACATAAAACTTCGGCTTGCGTGCCGCAGCAAGGTCAGAGTGCACGAACGTAGCTTGCTTTCCACTCGCAAATGTCACCGTCACGTGTGCGTGGTCGGCGTTGGTTGCGTGTTTCCACACACGTTTATGGTTTTGGCCACTTACGTGGTCTACATCGTCAGGAATGATGTTCAGAATCTGATCGAGGAAGTGGCTTCCCCAGTCGAAAATTGCACCACCAGAAACTTCAGCATTTGAATGCCAATAGTCGCAGGGGCGCGAATACCCACCCACGAAACTGTCGTAGTGGTAGACCTCGCCAATTTCGCCCGAACGAATAACTTCACGCATTGCCACAAAGTCGGCGTCGTACCTTCTGTTTTGGTACACCACCATCAACAACTTCTTCGCTGCCGCACTTTCCATTAATTCATCACACTCTGAAGCCAACAAAGCCATCGGCTTTTCCAACACCACGTGAATGCCTCGCGATAATGCTTCCTTCGCCCAGGCGTAATGACTATTCGGCGGAGTTGACACCACCACGAGGTCGATGAGACCCGAATCGAGCATTGCCGTGGCATCGCTAAAAGGCGCAGCATTGGGGGCTAGCTCTAGTGCTGCCGTCACACGCTCGGGGTTCATATCGCAGACCGCTGTGAGCTCGAGACCCGCTGTTCCCTGAACCGCCACATTGTGCTCGTGACCAATAGCTCCGTAGGCCAGAAGCCCGACCCGAATGTTGTTTTTCACCTAGGCGACATTAGCCACCTGTGTCGGAGTTCTACTGCTTCAGATCGTAAAGGGTTACCCCTTTTTCATGATTTCCTTTAAAAGCACTACCGATTTTTCGCTTAGCGGGTCATGGGGGAAATACCGAGTAACTATTTTCACCACTTCGCTGTACTTACTTATTTTCAGATACCCGAGAAGCACCTCAATATCGTCCGCATCACGAAGTGCCCTTGCCGCTCTCACCTTCATTGCCAGTAAATGTTCAGGTGGCGTCACCGATACCCGCAACGATGGCCTATCAAAAACAGGTGTTCCCTTGCCCGCTTTTCCCGACATGTAACTTGAGGCCTGGTTATTTAACCACGACTTCGGCAAACCCAATTTCTTCGCTACAACCCAAGCTGCTTCCAACACTTCGGTATCGGGGGCAAATATTGCGTCGACATCACGCGTTGCTAAGCGCGAATGAAAAGCCAGCACCATTGCCGCACCACCAAAAACATGCACTTCACCCACGACTCCGCGCTTGGCACACTGTGCTGCCAGCAATTCAAAGGCTTGGTGCAATGTTTCGTGGCTGAGCAGTACTTCACTCACGTCATTACACGCCCTCAAGATCGTGGCGATCAATCATGACGCCACGGCGCCGCAATGCAGCAGGGCTATGCAGAAGTGCCTGCGCACGGCCTGCGGCAAGTGAACTTACCCACCATGCATTTTTAAGTGTTCTCGCTTCACTGTTGACCCATTGTGGGGGCACTTCTCCACCAAGCACACACAGGTCTTCTGCAATACCGGCGAGCAGTGCATCGAAGCGTATATCGCCAGTTAATTTTGGCTCTGCAGAAATCAACACATTGACCGGCGCTGCGTCTTCTTGTGCTCCACGCATAAATTCAAAGACGTAGCGCAACTTTTTCTTGTCGTCGTGCTCGGGTGATTGAGCAATATCGAGCGCAAGATCGGCAATGCGATACACCGCAGAATCGGGCAATACTGCAAGCGATAACTGATGGCCTGTGGCGGCAAGCAAACGTTGCAACACGGGCAATGTGGGTTCGCGTTTGCCCGCTTCATACGTAGCGATTGCCGACTGGCTCGTTTTGGCCAGCTCCGCAACAGCGCTTTGGCTCATACCAGCCTGCATACGGGCGGTACGCAACAGGTCTGCGGCAGTAGTTGAGCTCATATACCTGATTGTATATAAAGGGTGTTGCAAAAAGGCCAGCAAGCGATTCCAGCCGGGAACCTCTTACTGACCTCGCGGCAAGCCTACCGACGCATTTTCACCATGGGCATGAAATGACTACTCTTGGGTAACAAGCACAGGGGGCGCCATGTCAGAGTCAGATCAACTGAAACACACCTACGGAAAAATCAACAAAGAATATGGCTTCTCTCTTGCCACTTGCCCGCCCGAAAAAGACGGCCCCATTTACATGGTGAACCTCATGAAGTACCACGAGGTTGCGCAGTACGACGGCGCCGACACCGAAGCTGCGGCCATTAGCGGTCGTGAAGCCGATGATAAATACAACCCTGCATCGGTGCTCAACAAAATTGGTGCCGACATGGTCTTTATTGGCGATGTCACCGCAAACCTGTTGGGCAATGAAGATTGGGACCGCATTGCCGTGGTTCGCTATGCAACCCGCAAGTCATTTATTGACATGCAATCGCGCAAAGACTTCAGCGAGAAGCATGTGCACAAAAATGCAGGCATGCAACGCACCGTCATTGTGTGCTGCCGCCCAGAAGACACTTCCATTGACACACGCGTGCGCCCCGCCCCATCACTTGAGCTACGCACAGTGGCAATGATTGTTCGTCAAACCCCACAACGCGATACCGCTTTTGCTGCACTTCCTGAGGCAGTGAACTTTGCTGCAGAAGGAACCATCGTTAGCGACGGCCGTATGTGGGACACCGTGCAGTTCATCCCTGTGCAGTCGGCCGACGAAGTTCCTGCCATTGCCGCACGCGTTGCCGATGCAGAGCCCGGCACCGCATACGTAATGGCTGTTCGCGTTACCCTCGACGCCTTCACCGCACGCTAATTTTCTGATGTTTTTAGAAATTGATCGCGACAATATTCGCAATTTCCGCATCAACATTGGCGGCGCTTCTACAGATCCAGGTCCTGGCCAAGTGGTCATGCACATTGAACGTTTCGCACTCACCTCAAACAACATTAGCTATGCACTGGGCGGTGACTTTCTCGACTACTGGGGCTTCTACCCTGCCGAAGAAGGTTGGGGTCGGCTTCCTGCCATGGGTTATGGCGTAATAACCGCTTCTGCACATCCCGATATTGAAGTGGGCGGCCGTTACTTCGGTTTCTTCCCCGTTGGTGATGTTCATGTTGTCGATGCACAACCATCACGCACTGGTTTTACCGACAATGCACAACATCGTGAAAAACATGCCATGGCCTACCGGTCATTTGACAAAGTTGAACCAGCAAGTACAGATGCTCAGGTCATTTGGAATGAAGATGCCGTTCTCATTTTCCGTGGGCTCTTTCTCACGTCATACCTTGCCGACGATTTTCTTGCCGACAAAAACTTTTACGATGCAACACAGGTCATTGTCACCAGTGCTTCAAGCAAAACATCACTTGCCCTCGCCCACTGTTTGAAACTGCGATCCAATATCAGTTCAGTTGGGCTCACCTCTGCGAGCAACAAAGCATTTGTTGAGTCAACAGGCCTTTACGACCTGGTGATCACTTATGACGATATTGAAACCTTGCCTGTCAACAAAACAAGTGTTGTGGTCGACATGGCTGGCAACACGCTTGTTGTTGGTCGTATTCACGAACATTTCGATGCCGAGTTGAAATACTCCATGAGTGTTGGTGCAACACACTGGGATAAGTCGGCATCATCAACCAACATTCTTGGTCCGAAACCACAGTTCTTCTTTGCGCCTGGCCAATTAGTAAAGCGTGGAAAAGAATGGGGTCGCGAGGTCATTAACCAGCGCCTCGATGCGGCCCTCGACATATTTATTAACGATGCGCGCGCATTCAGCACTTTTGAATATGCACAAGGCCCTACAGCAGTAGAGCGCGTTTACACCGGTCTCATTAATGGAACCGTGCCGCCCCAATCGGGCAACATTTTAAGTATGTAGAAAATCGTTACACCGGCAAGGTGTAACTGTTTTCCAACTCATCTTGCAATACGGTTGCTCTGGTTCCCGATGTATCGACCACAATCTCTTCATCCAAAATGCGTGTGCGGAAACTCCAGCCCTCCGGCATCTTCAACC
>CAMBPP010000116.1 GCA_945869715.1 Bifidobacterium breve | reverse complement strand
TAACCCAGCGCTCAACCCCATGGCTGATGATTATCAAATGACTATCGGCGTACCAATAAATTAGAACATTCGGCTTATAGGGCGACACTTCGTGAACTCCTCCCCACCCAGATGATGACAGAGCCTCAGAACACCCCAATCTTTAGCGTTTTAGGTCGGTGACGACGCCACAAGCGACGCGCACGATGTCCGCAGGTGCAGCACCGAAGTTGTCGTTCCACGTTCCCGCTGCAGCCCACACCTCGTCGTACTGCAACAAGTCGGGATCAACGAACACACGTAACTGTGTGCTGTGACCAAAGGGAGGGACACCGCCGATGGCGAAACCAGTTGCTTGGCGAACAATGTCGGCATCAACGCGGGCGCACATATTTCCACCAGCTGCCAAAGCGAGTTTCTTTTCATCGAGTTGATTAGAGCCACTCACGAGCGCCAACACCACTTCTCCATCAACTGCAAAAATGAGGCTCTTCACAATTTGGCCAAGGGTGACACCAATTGCATTAGCTGCATCGAGTGCAGTTTTTGTACCTTCTGGAAACTTGCGTATCTCAATAGCAAGACCAGCTGCTGCAGCTGCGGCCGTTACTTTTACAACATTGGGGTGAAGTGGTTCACTCATACAACTCCAACTTATCTATTGCATCGGCTAATCGAAAATCACGCTCTGTTACCTGTTTTTTATCATGAGAAATCAGAGTGATGTCGACCTTGTTATAAGAGTTAGACCAATCGGGATGATGGTCGTGAAGCTCCGCCAACTTGGCGACTTCATTCATAAACGCCCACGCTTGCACAAAGTTTGAAAACTGGAACTGGCGATGAAGACCTCGCTCGTCTTGCACCCACATTATTAGCAACTCACTTCGTACGAAGTTTCGCGGACTGTGCAACATCAAAGTAGTCGGAGTCGAGAGTGAATTTTCCATCGCGCACTTTATGAAGCGTCCAGCCAGGAAATGAGCCGCCGGGCAAGTGACACGTCCACTGCGACCAACCGACAGTTTCATCGCCAGCACAATCGTCAAGCGAGAACGTCACTCCACGTGCAGTCATTTCTACATCCATACGATTCATGAATGCAGTAATTGCTTCTTTGCCAACAAAGTCACCCGATGTCTGATCGGTAAACACAGCATCATCGGTGAAGAGTTCTGCAAGCTGTGCATATTGACGCGTGTCTTGCATTTTCCAAAACTTGGAAATGAGTGCATGAGCACTTCCCTGTTCACTCGTACCTTTCGACAACGTTGCTGGTGTCGTCATGTCGGGAACACGGTCGCGCGTGAGTTGTGCATAAGCATTCGAGTCGAGGTAGTCGGCAACAAAGCAAACCTTCAAGCCATCACCATCGTCGCGTAAGCGATAAATGCTTTGGCCGTTAATACCCACTTCACCATTCGGGCCTTTTGCGTACATTGTCCACTTCGCCCATGCAGTGGTGGTGCCGGCACACACTTCCCACTCATCAAAACGAGCGCCTGCGGCCGGAACCATTTCTTCCATGTGCCCCATGAAGGTGCGGATGGCGTCGGTTCCCACCTGGGCGCCCATGAAAGGGTCGTAATAAATGGCATCGGGAGTAAAAAGATCGACGAGGCGCGTATATCGCTGGTCGTCTTCTACCGCTCCAAATTTCTTAATGATTTCCTCTGCTGTTGGCATCGCCATCTCCCTTCGCTAATGAATAAGGTATAGGAAAATACCAGGGGGTAGAGAAGTGAGCGACAAGACCGTAGATGTCAACTTTTTTGATGTTGAGACCAACAATTGCCCGTACCACGCATACAAAGACCTGCGTGACGACGCGCCGGTATGGAAAGACCCACGAACGGGCATGTATGTCATTTCCCGCTACGACGATGTGCGAGCAATAGTCACCGATGTTGAGCGCTTTAGCAATGCCAAAAAGCCGGTGCGTATTAACACCCCCGAGATGATTGAGCGCCAGCAGAAAATTGGCAACCTCTACAAGGAAAAGGGTTGGGTGCCTGCTCCTACGTTGGCTGGCCGCGACGACCCGAACCATAAAGAAATGCGTTCGTTGTTCGACCACGCATTTCGCCCGAGCCGCATCAAGTTGCTCGACCCCATGGTGGAACGCGTATCGCAGCAACTCATTGATGCATTCATTGACAAAGGAACGTGCGACTGGGTGCAGGCCTTTGCCGTACCGCTCCCCCTCATTGTCATTGGCTTCCAAATGGGTGCGCCTGAAGAAGACATTTGGAAAATTAAAGCATGGACTGATGCATGGGTGCAGCGCCTCGGCATGATGCAAACAGAAGAAGAAGCACTGTGGTCAACAGAAATGGAAATTGAAGCTCAGCACTATTTCCAACCCATCTTTGACAAATTGCGTAAAGAGCCGAATGACACTTTGCTTTCCGACATTGTGAACACAGTGATTCCTGAATGGGGTCGCACTTTGTCTGATGAAGAACTGCACGCAGAAATGATGGCCGACACTTTTGTTGGTGGTTCCGAAACAAGTACCAACGCACTTTCTGGCGGCATCATGCTTCTTGCGAAGAACCCGAAGGCATGGAGCCAACTGCGTAGCGACCCCGACAAGTACGTTCCCGTTCTTGTTGAAGAAGCCATTCGTTTGGAAGGCCCCGTGCAAGGGCTCTTCCGTGTCACAACAGTTGACGTAGAAATGCATGGCGTCACCATTCCTGCTGGTTCAACAGTGAACATCCGATTCGCTGCAGCCAACCGCGACGACCGCCATTTCGAAAACCCCGATGAGCTCGACCTCAACCGTGCAAATACACGCTCACATGTTGGCTTTGGTGCGGGCGTTCACTTCTGCTTGGGTGCACCACTTGCGCGACGCGAATTGGCTATTGGCTTTCGTGCATTCGTCGACAACATTGCCGACTTCGCACTTGTTGACCCCAATATGCACCTCGACTACCAGCGCAACTTTGCCTTGCGTGCACTTACTTCGCTTCCTATTTCCTTTGAAGCAAAACGTAAGTGAGCCGCCTACTTTCACTCGCTGCGGGCGTACACCCAACTCTTCCCCCTGCCGACATGGTCACTGCCGCAGCAGGAGCCGGTTGGCCAGCATGTGGCATTTGGTTTGATGGTGCTACTTGGACATCTGCCACGACGAAAGAAGTAAAGAAGCGTCTTGACGACACTGGTGTGATCGCACTCGACATGGAGCCCATCATTCCTGCCGATGGTGCCGACGACTATGCAGAGCAACTCATTGAAGCAGCTGCCGAAGTAGGTGCTCGTTTCATTTTGTTCACCAGTCGGAAAAAAGACTTACAAGCAAATATCGACCGTTATGCGCAAGCTTGTGATTTCGCTGCGCCTCACGGCATCACCATTGTGTGTGAGTTTCTTCCCATCTTCCCTCTCAACACACTGCCCATGGCCGCCGACATTGTGTGCCAAGCAAATAGACCCAATAGCGGTGTGCTTATTGACAACTTGCACTTGTCGCGTTCCGGTTCGAACCCAAGTGATGTTGCCACCTACGACAAATCGCTGTTTCCCTACATTCAAATAGCTGACGCACCGGCACAACTGCCAACAAAATTTGAAGAACTTCTCGACGAGGCAATTAATGGTCGTAGTTGCCCAGGTGAAGGCGCGTTGCCGATTGCAGAACTATTGCAGGTAATTCCCGATGTGCCTATTTCTTTTGAAGTGCGCTCGAGTGCATTGCGTGATGGCTTTACCGATGCCGCCGAACGTGCAAAACACTTGTGGAAGTTCGCTTCAGTTCTCGCCTAACCCACACGCGCGAAAACTTGTTCTTGCGTTGTAGCCCATTCATCGAGCAACGGCAAAACAACATCGCGTTGCGCTGCTGGCAATGTGAGCACAGCACGCGTAATGCCTTCTTCAAACAAGTTTGATAAGCCATCGGCTGTTGTGTTTGCACCAAACACACTGATTTTCATTGTGTTGTAGTCGCGACCCGCACGCTCACATGCTTCGCGCAACAACACCAATCGACTCGCTAACGATGTGCGCGCAGAAATAGGCAGCCATCCATCGGCCCACTGTGCCACTTCCCCCAAAAGACGTGGACCCGTGCCGCCGCCTAAGTGAATAGGTGGGCCAGAAGGCTGTGCGGGCTTTGGCCATTGCCAAGTAGGTGCAATATTTACGAAGTCGCCTGAATAACTGCCCACTTCATTGGCCCAGAGTTCGCGCATGGCTTCCACTGTTTCGCGAGTGCGCTGCCAACGATCGGGAAATGCTGTGCCGTGGCTAGCAAGTTCTTCACGGTTCCAGCCCACACCAACGCCAATCTCGAGGCGACCCTTGCTGAGGAAATCTAATGATGAAATTTGCTTCGATGTCCAAATGGCATCGCGTTGTGCGGGCAATAACACACTCGCGCCTAGACGAAGCTTTGTGGTCACTGCCGCCGCCATTGCGAGCACAACAAAAGCATCGTGCAGGTGTGAGTATTCCTCGGGCAAGGGTTC
>CAMBPP010000115.1 GCA_945869715.1 Bifidobacterium breve | reverse complement strand
CTCGACAAACTTAACAAACAGGTTGCTGGTGGTCGTTGTGAAGGCATGGTGGTCATGAGTGCACTTTTGGCAGCAGGTGCAGTGAAGTTAGAAGATCTGCAGCCTGGTGCGAAGTCGGTATCCGACCTCGACCCCAACGACCCAAAGTTGTTGAAGCAAATTAACTATTGGTGGGCCACGCAGTTTTCTCCGCAGGTTGTTGCTGACACCACAATTATTCGTGAAAAAGGAAGTAAAGGTGTGCTCGACGGAGCCTTGCGGGGTATGCGTAAAGGCGTATTTGCCACAATGGGTATTTATACGAAGTCGTCTGGTCATGCGCTGTTGCCTGTAGGTGTTACTCGCTCTGCCGACGGAACTTTCAATATCATCGTGTACGACAGCAACTTTCCCGATCAATTGTCGCGAGTAGTTATTGACCCGGTGAAAGAAACTTGGATTTACCTTGAAGGTGCTGTAACACCAGGGCAAGCAACAGGTGGTTGGTCGGGAACTTCAGGAACCATTGAACTCACGCCACTCATTTCGCGTGAAGGTGGTTCCACCTGTGAATTCTGTGCCGATAAATCTGCCAGCCAACTTGAAGTGGATGCAGAACTCATTCCGCTTCCTGCAGATGGCGTCCTTGATTCACTCTTTACGCCTGCTGCGGAATAGTTACCACGTATCAATCATCGGGCGTTTTTTGCCAGTGCGTTGTGGAGTAGGTGGGTAAATGCGCAGCATGCCAGCAATACGCATGCGCGTGTCGGCAGGGTCAATGACTTCATCTATTTCCATGTGCGAAGCCATGTTGAGTGCGCTACCACGCTCGTAGGCACTTGCAATGAGTTTGTCTTCCAACGCTTTACGTTCAACTGGGTCGGCAATGGCATCGAGTTCTTTCTTGAAACCGAGACGTACTGCGCCTTCCAAACCCATGCCGCCGAACTCGCCAGTTGGCCAAGAAACAGTAAACGATGTGGCGTGGAAACTACCGCCCGCCATGGCTTGTGCGCCAAGGCCGTAGCCCTTACGTAAAACGACGGTGAGCCAGGGAACAGTGATGCTGCCTGCGGTAACAAACATGCGGCTGAAGTGGCGTACTTGAGCAGTTTCTTCTGCTTCAGGGCCCACCATAAACCCTGGTGTATCGCAAAAAGAAACAATGGGTAGATCGTGTGCATCGCATAGCTGAACAAAGCGCGAGGCCTTATCGGCAGCATCTGAATCGATTGCGCCACCGAGGTGTGCAGGGTTGTTGGCAATGAGCCCGACAGCAAAACCTTCAATGCGTAAAAGTGCAGTGACTATACCTACGCCAAAAGCAGAGCGAAGTTCAAGAAATTCACCAGCATCAGAAATTGCACTGAGAGCAGCGCGAATATCGTAAATGCGTGTGCGTTGTTCAGGAACAACATCGCGTAATGCAGCGTCGTTTCCTGGTTGTGCAGCGGTGCGTGGCTGCACAAAATAGTTGAAGTACTTTTTTGCTGCTGCAACGGCTGCTGCTTCATCGGCAACACGAATATCGACAACACCATTTTTAGTTTGCACTTCAATAGGGCCAATATCGGTTGCGGTAACTTTGCCGAGCCCGCCGCCTTCAATCATTGCGGGGCCTGCCATGCCAATGTTTGAGTTTTCTGTTGCAATGATGACGTCGCAGCAACCCAACAGGGCTGCATTACCTGCAAAGCAGTAACCCGAGGTAATGCCAATCATGGGTACGAGACCAGAGAGTTGCCCAAAGAGCGCAAAGGCCATGGTGTGCAGCCCGGTCACTCCGGATGAATCGGTATCACCGGGGCGGCCGCCGCCACCTTCGGCAAAAAGAATGACAGGTAAGCGCAATTCTGCGATAAGTGCGAAGAGTCGATCTTTTTTGATGTGATTCAGTAGGCCTTGCGTGCCAGCAAGAACGGAGTAGTCGTATGAAACAACTGCGCATGGGTGGCTATTGATGGTGGCGATTCCACCAACCAGACCATCGCCAGGCGTATTGGCAATGAGGTCTTCTAAAGTGCGGCGTTGGCGCTGAGCGGCAATAGCAAAACTGCCGAATTCTTGGAATGAACCTTCATCAACGAGGTCAGCAATGTTTTCACGAGCCGACCTTTGGCCGCGACCGTGGCGCTTTGCCATAGCTTCGGGGCGTGCGGCATCGGCGGTGAGGTTGCGGCGCTTCTGGTAGCGGACGAGGTCTTGTCGTTCTGTGGTGGGTGCATTTTGCACAACACCTACTTCGCTTGCAACAACTCCTGGTGTGATGGTGAGAAGCAGTTGACCCTCTTCAACGGTGTCGCCAACTGCGACGTGTACAAGCGAAACAGCGCCATCAACTGCGGCAGATACTGGGTGTTCCATTTTCATTGATTCAATAACAATGAGATCTTTGCCAGCGGTGACAGCACTGCCAACGGCGGCATGAACAGCAATGACCGTGCCCAGCAGTGGCGATGTAACGCGGTATTCCTTTTCCCCCATAGACATAGTCTTGCCGATGAGCCTTGGGTGCTGTGACTCGGGGGAGTTATTGGAGTCCGAGTGCGGAACGGTCGTGTGCAGTCAGTTTGCCGCGGGTTACCCATACATCGGCAATGTCGACCTCTTGAGCTTTTTCCTGCACCACGCTGGGTTTTTTGAGGCCAGCTTCTTGCCAGTCGCGTATGGCAATGTTTCCCGACCGCTGCCCGTACGACCCAGCACCATCGGTGAGGCCACGCAGTAACAAGGTGTTGGCATTTACTTTTCCAATGTAAATCGCTGGTCGCGTTTTGCCAATGCGGCCGGCGTCGTGCATTCCTGGAGTGCCAGAAAATTCAAGGAATGCATCGACAATGTCGCCTGGTTCAAAATACATGCCGTCGAGGGTGAGTTCCCCAAGTGAGTGTTGCGTTGCGCGCAAAGTGTGTGCAACAAAATCGACGAAGGAAAGTTTTCCACGCAGGTCTTCAAGCACCACATTAATTCTTTGATCGAGTTCTAACTCATGCGCACGCGACGAAGGTGAGGTCATTGTTTCAGCGCCGTCAATTGCCTGCCATATGAAACCGAATTCTGTGAGTGCGGTAACACGTGCGCGAATAATGTGGCGAGCACCTGGTGGCGGAGCAGAGTGCAAGTGTGTTTTCTTTTGTGATGGAGGAGGAGGTGTGTTGCGGCGTTTTACTTCGCGCACACGCTCGCGACGTTCCTTATCGGGTAATTGGCGCAAGGAACGTGGAACAATTTGCTCGACAGTGCATGTGGTAGGAGTAATGCTTACTTGCAAGCGCACGGTGTCGGACTCGTGGAGTGGGCCAAGGCTCGCAGATAGCTCTGCGCTTAATGTGCCCGTGAGACCACCATTGAACTCTTCCCAAGCCCATGAGCCATTGTCGTTGCGTTGCAAGAATTCTGCAGTAACAATGCGCTGTTCTTCTTTGACTTTGGGTGCAGGCGCACTATGCGAAGAGGCACTTGCCGGAACTACTTTACGTAATTCGGAAAGTGCCTCTTCAAAAGCATTTGGCTTCTTCTTTTTACCCACAATGTGAAGGTAGCGCACCCATGAAACATGGGTTGCCGTATTTATTCTGGAATTGGGTAATGCACTCCTGGAATGCCAGGAAGAAGTGGGTTTGCCCATTCTGGTCGTGGCAAGAGGCCAGGGTATGCGCCTGGTGCCATTGGTGCGGTGTCGCCGTTCCAGTCATGGTGGATTGGCTGCAATTGGTAGTAGCCGTTACCTGCGTTAGTACCACCGTCAACCAAGAGGTCGTGGCCGGTGATGTATCCAGCCATGTCGGAAGCGAGGAACATAACTGGTGCAACAATTTCTGGAATTTCACCCAAACGACGCATTGGTGTGCGTGAAGCAATCCACTTGTCCATGCCCATTCCTTCAAGTGCGGCACGTGTCATTTCAGTGATGATGAAGCCAGGGCTCACAGCATTCACGCGTACGCCACGGTCGGCCCACTCGCAACCAAGTTGCTGAGTGATGTTGCGCAACGCACCCTTTGCAGCGGTGTAAGCAATGATGTTCATTTCGTTCGCGCCGCTACCCATGATGGAGCAAATGTTGACAATGTTGCCGCTCTTTTTCATGAGCATGTGCAAGCCAACTTCACGCATATAGAGGAATGCGCCACGAAGGTCGACAGCCATGATGTTGTCGAATGTTTCGGTGGGGAAGCGCTCGGCGCCAATTCCTAATACGTCAGAGATGCCTGCGTTGTTGACGAGTGTGTCGATGCCGCCGAATTCTTTGATGCCTGCAGCAACAACTTTTTTCACGTCGTCTTCTTTCGAAACGTCGCCGGTAACGCACAACACTTTGGCGCCAAGTTTGCGGCAAGCTTCGCCAGTTGCTTCAAGAAGGTCTTTCGAGCGTGCGGTGAGCACCAAGTTGGCACCAGCTGCTGCGAATCCTTCAGCAAAGCTTGCGCCAAGGCCGTAGGAAGCGCCGGTAATGAGCACTGTCTTTCCCGTGAAATTAAACATGATGTC
>CAMBPP010000114.1 GCA_945869715.1 Bifidobacterium breve | reverse complement strand
ACGAGTCATCGGGGAAGGGTGCATCGTATGCGGCCACGTGTTCGTCACCAATAGGACGTTGCGCACAACCACCTTGCACAATTTTTCCTACATTGAAGTCGGGTGTTGTTTGGCTGTACGTGCGCCATGCGCGAAATGCTTCACCCGGGTCGCGGTCGCCTGTGGGAAGAAAAGTATTGGCGGTCACTACGCGTGCAAAGCGTTCGGGGAATTGTGCAACGAGGCGTAGTCCAATGAGCCCGCCCCAGTCTTGGCATACCAAGGTGAGGTTGGTGAGTTCATTTGTGGTGAGCCACTCGGCCATCCAATCAACATGGCGTTGGTATGTGTAGTCGGTCATCGCGGTGGGTTTGTCGCTACGACCAAAGCCCACAAGGTCGGGGGCAACAACGCGGTGTCCTGCTGCGGTAAAGACGGGAATCATTTTGCGGTAGAGGTAGCTCCAGGTGGGTTCGCCATGCATGCACAAGATGGTTTCGGTAGCGGGGTCAGAAGCGTTCGCACCCTCATCTATATGGTGCACCCGTAATGTGCCCGAGCCGTCGCCGCGCGCGATGTCGGTGTAGCGCGGGGTATATGGCCAAGCGGTGAGGCCTGAAAAGCGGTCGTCGGGTGTGCGGGTAATGTCCATGGTTCCCCCTGATGGCAATGGTGAATGTTTTTGCACCCTAAGTGCAAATACCCCTGGCGTCAAGATCTTAGGGTGGGGGTTGTCAAGGTGACTTTGACGTGGCAGACTTCCCACGTGCGTATTTCGTCAGCTTCCGTTCTTGTGGTGGTCGTCGTCGTGTAGGCACGCGTCACATATCACGCGTGCCGCCAAGCCTCCCAGATGGGGGGCTTTTTTGTTGCTCAAAACGCAACACACGCCTGAATAAGACGCAGTAAGTGGTCTGAATTGTCTGAATTGAATACAAAAGAACGAGTGATACAGGAGAGTCAAATGAAAATCACAGGAGCTGAAGCGCTCATCAAAGCGCTCGAGATGGAAAATGTCGACGTCATGTTCGGCTATCCGGGCGGCTGCATTTTGCCGGCTTATGACCCTCTCTTGAAGTCGTCTATTCGTCACATTTTGGTGCGCCACGAACAAGGTGCTGGGCACATGGCCGAAGGGTACGCGCATGTCACCGGCCGCCCCGGAGTTGCCATGGTTACTAGCGGCCCTGCTGCTACCAACTTGGTCACCCCATTATGCGATGCCTACATGGACTCCATTCCGATGGTTGCCATTACCGGGCAAGTTCCCACTTCGGCAATTGGTACCGATGCTTTTCAAGAATGCGACACCGTAGGAATTACGCGCAGCATTACGAAGCACAACGAATTGGTCATGAGTGCGGAAGATCTTCCTCTTGCAATTCGTCAAGCATTTCATATTGCAACAACAGGTCGACCCGGGCCTGTGCTCATTGACGTACCTAAAGACGTCTTGCAAAACAGCATGACATGGCATTGGCCAACCGATGAAGAAGTGCAAGCAAGTCTTCCTGGTTATCACCCCACAACAAAAGGTCATCCACGGATGATTAAAGAAGCAGCGAAGTTAATACTTGCTGCAGAGCGACCTGTTTTGTATTTAGGTGGTGGCGTTTTGAAATCGCGTGCGGCAGAAGTCGTTCGTGAAATTGCAGAGTTGTTGAACATTCCTGTTGTTACAACACTCATGGCACGAGGCGCATTCCCCGATAGTCATCCGTTGTGCTTGGGTATGCCAGGTATGCACGGAACAGCTGCTGCTGTGACCGCAATGCAGAAAAGCGATTTGCTCATTGCGTTGGGCGCTCGTTTTGACGACCGTGTAACGGGCAAAGTTTCTGCATTCGCGCAAGAAGCAAAAATTATTCATGTTGATATTGACCCTGCAGAACAAGGCAAAGTACGTCGTCCCGATGTCCCTATTGTTGGCGATTGCAAACTTGTCAGCATTGAAATTCTGAAGGCACTGCGCGAACTTCTTGATGGTGGCGAAGTGCAAGCCGACATTGCGCCTTGGCGTAGCCGCTGTAGCGGATGGCAAGAGCAGTTCCCCTTGTCGTACGAGCCAAGTGCTCCCGGCGCTGCATTGAAGCCACAGTTTTGCTTAGAGCAAATTCGTGACCACGCTCCGGAAGGAACCATTTTGGTTTCTGGTGTTGGCCAGCACCAGATGTGGTCGAGTCAGTACTGGCACTTCGATGAACCATATACATGGGTCAACTCTGGTGGGCTCGGAACAATGGGCTTCTCGGTACCAGCAGCCATTGGCGCAAAAGTTGGTCGCCCCGACAAAACGGTGTGGGCAATTGACGGCGATGGTTGTTTCCAAATGACTGCTCAAGAACTCATCACCGCTTCCATAAGCAACATTCCTATCAAGGTCGGCATTTTGAATAACTCATACCTCGGTATGGTGCGCCAGTGGCAAGAGATGTTCTACGGCGAGCGTTACAGCGAAGTTGATCTTGGCGGTGGCGTTCCCGACTATGTGAAGTGGGCCGAAGCCATGGGCTGTGTTGGCATTCGTGTCGATTCACCTGAAGAAGTTGCGCCAGCAATTGAGCGAGCCAACAGCATCAACGACCGTCCAGTGGTTGTTGATTTCCGTGTTGAAGAATTGGAAAAAGTGTTTCCAATGGTTGCTGCAGGTGCAAGCAATGACGACATCATCTTGCCGCCTTCACAAAACGAGCGTCGGGAGTATCTACGATGAGCACATACCCAACTCCACAGCGTCACCACATCTTGTCGGTGCTGGTGCAAAACAAGGCTGGTGTGTTGGCCCGGGTGGCGAGCCTGTTCGCTCGCCGCGGCTACAACATCTTCTCGCTCGCGGTTGCCCCGACGGAAGACTCCCAGTTCAGCCGCATCACGATTGTGGTTGATGTGGAAGGAACCACCCTCGAGCAGATTGTCAAACAGCTGTTCAAACTCATTGAAGTGGTGAGAATCTCTGAACTTGACCCCCTCAAATCGGTTGAACGAGAGCTTTTCATGGCTACCGTCCGCTCTAATGGGGAAAATCGGGGGCAAATCGTAGAATTAGCCAATATCTTCGAGGCGAAGGTTTTGGCAGTAGGGGTTGACGCCCTTACTCTTTCTTTGGAAGGTTCACCCGAAAAACTCGATGACTTTGAAGAATTACTGCGTGGATACGGCATTGTGGAATTACAGCGCACAGGCCGTATTGCGTTACCAAAACTCGATCGTGAAGCGCATTCCCGCGCTGTGAAAGGAAAGGCAAGCTGATGGCAGCAAAATTGTATTATGAGGCAGACACTGACCCGTCAATCATTAAGGGTCGCAAAGTGGCCATTATTGGTTATGGCTCACAGGGTCATGCCCACGCATTGAACTTGAAAGAAAGTGGCGTGCAGGTTGTTGTTGGTTTGCGCGAAGGCTCGAAGTCGGCTGCCAAAGCCACTGCTGCTGGTCTCACCGTGAAGAGCATTGCCGATGCATGCAAATGGGCAGACCTTGTCATGCTCACTATGCCAGACACCGAGCAGAAGGCAACCTATAACGATCACGTGAAGCGCTACATGAAGCCAGGCAAAGCACTTGCATTTGCGCACGGTTTCAATATTCGCTTCAAGCGTATTCGTCCACCAAAGGGTGTTGACGTCATCATGATTGCACCAAAGGGCCCTGGTCACTTAGTGCGTCGTACGTACACCGAAGGCGGCGGCGTGCCTTGCCTTATTGCAGTTGAACAAGATGCAACAGGTAATGCAAAAGCAGTTGCTTTGTCGTATGCGCAAGCAATTGGTGGAGCACGTGCCGGAATTATTGAAACCACATTCACCGAAGAAACTGAAACCGACTTGTTCGGCGAGCAAGTGGTGTTGTGCGGCGGAGTAACTTCACTGGTTCAAGCCGGGTTCGAAACTCTCGTTGAAGCCGGCTACCAGCCAGAGATGGCGTACTTCGAGTGCTTGCACGAAGTGAAGCTCATTGTTGACCTCATGTACGAAGAAGGTATTGCTGGAATGCGTTACAGCATCAGCGACACTGCCGAGTACGGCGACGTCACACGCGGACCACGCATTGTTACACCAAACACCAAAAAGCAAATGCAGAAAATTCTGAAGGAAATTCAAAGCGGCAAGTTCGCCAAAGAATGGATTGCGGAAAGCGAAGGCGGTCGCGTGAAGTTCAACGAACTGCGTAAAGCGGGAGCCGATCACCAGATCGAAGAAGTGGGCAAGCGCTTGCGCTCGATGATGCCATGGATCTCGGCTGGTAAGCAGAAGGTATCTGACGCCTCCGGCGGCTGAGTGTTCTCGGCGCCGTATGTACCGTAAATCGGCACGCTACGCGCCGAAAAAATGAAAAGTGAAAAGGCGCCACCGTTTGGTGGCGCCTTTTCGTTTCCCGCCATTAGGGGTGGCGGGATGAAGATCTCAAATATGAGGAAACCTTCCTTATATAGATGCTTGAGCCCCTCGAAATTGGACACTTTTTTGGAAGAATTCCGAAAATATTTTGCCGATGGCAATACCCGACTCGTTAGGTCGGGAATTGGTTGGTAGAGT
>CAMBPP010000113.1 GCA_945869715.1 Bifidobacterium breve | reverse complement strand
GCCCCGAAAGACCCACCGTTACTGCGCCACTTATGGTCGCTTGCTGTGGAAGAACAATGGTATTTACTGTGGCCAATTGCATTTATTGCATTGTTCAAATGGGGTAAAAATCGTGCCAAGGTTGCTCAGGCACTGCTTGTTGTTGCGATCTTCATCATGGTGTTCACGGCTATTGCTTACTCTTCAAGCAACAGCGATCGCATTAACTTTCTCTATCTCTCCACCATTACGCGGTCAACCGGGTTGCTACTTGGTGCAGCCGGGGCCTGCTTGTGGAGGCCATGGCGTCTTGTAGGAATTGCACAACGAGGGCGTACTTCAGCGGCCGATATGCCCGAGCGCGTTCTCAACCTTGCGGCATTGGTTAGTGGTTCGCTATTGGTACTCATGGCCTTGGGCCTCACCGTCTCTGGTGCTCCGTTGTACAGAGGTGGTTTAGTTCTTGTATCGCTCGCTTCATTGGTGCTCGTGGCATGTGCAGTGCACCCCAACGCAGTAGGCGTGCAGAAATTTCTGGGTTATGCGCCACTCGTTGAAATAGGCAAGCGCTCGTACGGTTTGTATCTCTGGCACTGGCCAATTTTCTTATTTGCAAATGCGCGTGAATCAACAGCAAAGTTTTTTATTGCAGTTGTTATTACCGCAGTCGTCACAGAGTTGTCGTACCGCTGTATTGAAATGCCCATCCGTAATGGCTTCATTGGTCGTGCACGAGAAACATTGCGAAACATCAATCACCCGTCCCGTCGCGACATGGTCATCATTGCAAGTAGTTATGCAACGGCGGCCGGAGTGCTCGTTGCTTCAGTAAGTATCGCCTTGGCTTTGACTACCCCTATTGATTTGTCGGTTGACATCGGCAACGACCTGGAGTTTGGGGCAACCACCACAATTGCTGGGGCGACGCCCACCACCTTGAATGGCGTTATTGCTCCTTCAACAACCTTGCCAACTCTTGCCAACCCCATTCGCTTAGTCATCGTGGGCGACTCGCAAGCCAAAGCACTTGCCAAGAATCTTCCTGTAGGTATTGAAAAAACTTTCACTCCTACCGATGGCGGTGTGTCGGGTTGCGGTGTGTACGACACGGGCACTGGAATTAGCCCATCTATTGATTTCAAGCAGTCATTTGAATTTTGCCGAGGATGGGAAAAGAAATGGACCGCTTCGGTTCAAAAAGCCAAAGGGCAGTTAGCTCTGGTGTTGTTGGGTGCCTGGGAAGTTCTCGATGTTCTCGGCGGCGGAGTGAATTATTCACTAGGTTCTGCACAAGCCAACACATTCTTTAAAACGCAAGTGAAGCGCGGCATTGATGCACTGGTTCTGGGCGGAGCAAAAGTTGCACTTCTAGAAGTGCCGTGTATGCGTCCGAAAGATGTGAAGGGGGCGGGTATTCCTCCGCTTCCCGAGCGCGGCGACGACACGCGTACAGCTCAACTCAATCAGTTGCTTCAAGAAGTAGCTAATGAAAATGCAGCAACAACAACTTTCGTGAAAGGTCCACGTGAGTGGTGTACCAGCTCAATCATTGGTAATGATTTGGGCTACCGCTGGGATGGCGTACACGTGTACAAGCCCGGCGCAAAGTTAATTATGGACACAATTGCGCCATCGTTACTTGCTATTCAATTGCAGTAACTGCTTAGAGCAACTTAAGTGCCGCAATGGCAACGCTCATGAGCAAAGTATTAATTCCCAACATCCCCATGAACATGCGATGAGTTTGGTGATTCAACTCTTTATGCAAATCAAGAAAACCTTCGTGCATCTCGCTGCGCACGGCCGCAAACTCGAGGCGCATTTCTTTCTGCAGAGATGCGAATTCTCGATACATCTCTTTGCGGAGAATTCCGGTTTCGTCAACAAACTCTTTGCGCATTTCGTTACGCATCTCCAGCATCGAGTTGTTGAAACCCAATTGCATGAAATCGCCTAAAACCTCAAGGTCTTGTTTCGTAGCAAAATCATTCCAGCCGACGGGCGGTAGCAGTCGCATGAGAACAGCAGCAGAGTCGTCACTCATGATCTTCGCCACCTCCCCGTGTAGTTGCCTACGTTCAATATCGCTTACGTTCAAAGTAACCCCCCTGGCTCGTGTCGTCCATCGCTTTCTTTTTCTCGTGTGTGCGCTGGGGGACTGGAACTGGCAACAAAGTCGGCAGAAATCGCGGAAAATTAGGCATCTCGCCCTACTGGTGGGTAACTTATACGCATGGCTGATTTCTCCCTCCAACTCAACGACGACCAACTTCAAATTCAAGAGTGGGTGTACACCTTCGCAAAAGACGTCATTCGTCCCGCCGCCCAAGAGTGGGACGAGCGCGAAGAGTTCCCATGGCCCATCGTGCAAGAAGCCGCAAAAATTGGCATGTACGGGTGGGAGTTCCTCATGAACAACATGGCCGACCCCACCGGTTTAACAATGCCTGTCACCATTGAAGAACTCTTTTGGGGCGATGCAGGAATTGGTATGGCAATCATGGGCTCAGGTCTTGCTGCTGCAGGAATTGCCGGCAACGGAACTCCTGAACAACTCATCGAATGGGTACCTCAGTGCTACGGAACTGCAGACGATGTAAAACTCGGTGCGTTCTGCGTGAGCGAGCCCGATGCAGGCTCCGACGTATCAAGCTTGCGCACGCGTGCTGTTTACGACGAAGCAAAAGATGAATGGGTACTCAATGGAACAAAAGCATGGATCACCAACGGTGGCATTGCAAACGTTCACGTTGTTGTTGCAGCAGTTGACCCCGCACTTAAGGGTCGCGGACAAGCATCTTTCGTTGTTCCACCGAATACCAAAGGCCTCAGCCAGGGTCAGAAGTATGCAAAGCACGGCATTAAAGCGTCGCATACTGCAGAAGTGGTGCTCGACGATGTGCGCGTGCCAGGAAGTTGCTTGCTCGGTGGTAAAGAAAAACTCGAAGCCAAACTTGCCCGTTACCGCGAAGGCGGCGCATCAAGTGGCAAGCAGCCAGCAATGGCAACTTTCGAAGCAACTCGCCCAGCTGTAGGTGCGCAAGCACTTGGTGTTGCACGTGCTGCATATGAAATTGCTCTCGATTACGCCAAAGAGCGAGTTGCTTTCGGCAAGCCCATCATCATGAACCAGGCCATTGCCTTCAAGCTCGCCAACATGGCAACGCAAATTGATGCTGCTCGTCTGCTCATTTGGCGCGCTGCATGGCTATCGAAAAACGGTGGCTTCAAAAATGCAGAAGGCTCAATGAGCAAGTACTTCGCATCAGAGATGTCGGTGAAAGTAACCGAAGAGGCCATTCAAATTCTTGGTGGATACGGCTACACCCGTGAGTACCACGTTGAGCGCATGCATCGCGACGCAAAGATTCACACCATCTTTGAGGGCACCTCAGAGATTCAGCAGTTGGTGATTGCCCGTGCAATCTCCGGCCTACGAGTTGAGTAAATAGCACCTTAAATTTGGGAATTTCGAATGACACTCAGCAAATATCTGGGTGCAAAGTCCGTAACGTAAGAGGTCTTATGTCTATTCTGCCCAACGCCGCATTTTCCATCGCTCTCGATTGTCAGCTCGACAATGTGCCCGGCACCCTTGGGCGCCTGTGCACTGCCATCGGTGAAGCAGGCGGAAACATCGGATCCCTCGATGGTTTTGATGTTCGTGGCCCGGTTCTTCGCCGCAGTCTTGTCGTGCACTGTCGAAATGAAGAGCATCAAAAGGCAATCGTTGCTGCAGTGCAAAAACTTGATGGCGTGAAAGTTCTCGATTGGTGGGACCGAACATTCCGCATGCATGAAGCTGGAAAAATTGAGGTCATCAGCACGGCTCCAGTGAATGACCGTGATGATTTGTCAATGGCATACACGCCGGGCGTTGCACGCATATGTACTGCAATTGAAAATGATCCGCTCCTCTCCCATAAGTACACCATCCGCAAAAATACTGTCGCCATTGTGAGCAATGGAACTGCGGTGCTTGGGCTTGGCGATATTGGCCCAGAGGGCGCAATGCCCGTCATGGAGGGCAAGGCGCTTCTGTTTAAAGAGTTCGGTGGAGTGAATGGTTTCCCCATTTGCATCAATGCTCGCACTGCCGATGAAGTTGTCGATTTTGTACAACGCATCGCACCGACATTTGGTGGAATAAATCTCGAAGATATTAAAGCACCTGAGTGTTTTGAAATTGAAGAACGGCTTCGTGCAAGTCTTGACATCCCCGTGTTTCACGACGACCAACATGGCACAGCAGTGGTCACTTTGGCGGCGTTGTGGAACTCTTTGAAAATCACAGGCAAGAAAATGGAAGACCTCACAGTTGTCAGTGCCGGCGTTGGCGCTGCAGGTGTTGCCATTGGCAAAATTCTTCTCAATGCTGGCATTGGCGATGTCATTGGTTGCGATCGTGTGGGCGCTATTTACACCGGTCGAGGCGAAATGAACTCCGCAAAAGAATGGTTTGCAGCAAACACAAATACTTCACGAAAAATGGGAACCATTAGCGACGTCATGAAAGGCGCAGACGTATTTGTTGGAGTGAGTGGGCCAGATCTCATCACTGCAGCC
>CAMBPP010000112.1 GCA_945869715.1 Bifidobacterium breve | reverse complement strand
CAGAGCAAAGGCAGAGAAAATGAACAGTAACTCTGCTTCAAAACCTTTGAGACGCTTGTTTGGTGAAGGCGTGTGTGGTGGGGAAGTCAACGCTGCCTAGTCAAACAGGTCGGGGTCAGACAAACAAATGTCGTCCCACAACGGTTGGAAGTTCAACCATCCGGCCAGTTGATGAGCAGTGTTGTCACGTGTGTATTGCGCCCACTCATGTGGAATGAGTTTTGGTGTTCCAGCAGCTTCTGCAAGAAGTTGTGCTTGGCAACTGCGCTCCATGCTGATGAACCAGTACGCAGCGGCATCGACAGTTTCTGCGGCAGTAAACAAACCGTGGTTTTGGTGAATAGCAGCCTTGCCCGAGCTGAAGCATTCAGCGAAACGCTCACCATCTTCAATCTCAAACACGACTTTTCCGGCAGCATCGGTAATAACGCTGTGGTCGTTGTAGAACGCACATGCATCTGGCGTAATGGGGTCAAGTGTGCGGCCAAGTGCCGACCATGCTTTGTCATATACCGAGTGTGAGTGTGCTGCGGCATTGATGTCGGGGCGAGCAGCGTGCACTGCAGAGTGCAATACAAATGCAGCGCGGTTCACGGGGCGCTTGCCGTACACCACGTCGCCATGATGGTTCACCAAAATAAGGTCACTTACTTTCACCTGGCGAAATGACATAGAAAAAGGGTTCACCCAAAAGTGGTCGGGGAATTCGGGGTCGCGCACCGTAATGTGGCCAGCCACACCTTCAGAAAAACCAAACTTGCCAAACACGCGCAATGCACCTGCAAGGCGCTGCTTCACATGCAAACGCTCATCGGCGCTGTTCGTAAATTTTGGTGGTCCGTCGAGGCTCACTTCCTTGCGGGTCAGGGGAATGCCGTCGATGGAACCGGGGGAAGTGGTGGTGTCGTCGATAATTGCCATAGCCACAGACTACGCCGATACCCTCCACCACATGAACCGAATTCTGCAGCCCTCAACCATGGCAAAGCCCGCCGCGGCGTACGCACACGGCATTGAAGTGAGCGGGGCAGAGTCGTGGGTCTTTACCTCTGGAGTGGTGCCTACCCGTGCCGATGGAACTGTGCCCTCCGATTTAGGCGAACAGGCCGCAGTGGTGTGGGCCAATATTTCAGCCATTTTGGCCGAGGCACAGTTGTCGGTGCGCGACATTGTTTCTATTACTACTTATGTAGTGGAGAACGCTGAAGAGCGTGAAAAAGACGGGAACCTCAGCGCGCGCCTCGCGGTGGTGATGGCTGCTCGCGATGCTGTGTTGCAAGGTAACTTGGCTGCGAGCACTTTTGTAACAGTGCCGGCTTTGGCTCGCTCTGAGTGGCGAATGGAAATTTCCGTGGTGGCTGCGCGCTGAATCACCATTTCTCGGCGCAAAATGTTGCGAAAAGCGGGTCATACGGCGCCGAGAACACTCCTAGAAGCCTTACGATTTTGGGTCTATGGCAAGCAGTACTCCCACCCCCGATTCCCTTGACCCTCGTACCGACTCAGGCATTCCCATTGCCCCCTTGTACACCGGTTCAAACCTTGCTGGCTGGGACCCAGCCACGCAGTTAGGCGACCCGGGCAAGCCTCCCTACACACGTGGTGTTTACCCCACCATGTACCGCGGCAAGTTGTGGACCATGCGTCAGTACGCCGGTTTCGGTACTGCTACTTCAACCAACGAGCGCTTCAAGTTCTTGCTTGGTGCAGGGCAAACAGGTTTGTCGTGTGCATTCGACTTGCCAACGCAAATGGGTTACGACTCTGACCACCCACGCGCTGAAGGTGAAGTAGGAAAAGTTGGTGTAGCAATCGACTCGCTAGCCGACATGCGTTTGTTGCTTGCCGACTTGCCACTCGACAAAGTGTCGACCTCAATGACCATCAACTCAACAGGTGCCATCTTGTTGTTGATGTATGAATTGGTAGCTGAAGAGCAGGGCATACCCGCGAGCGCCATTAGCGGAACCATTCAGAACGACATCTTGAAGGAATACATTGCTCGTGGAACCTACGTGTACCCACCGCGGCCTTCCATGCGCATCATCACCGACATCTTTGCGTACTGCTCACAGCATGTGCCGAAGTGGAACACCATTTCCATCTCCGGTTACCACATTCGTGAAGCAGGAAGTACTGCAGTTCAGGAAATTGCATTCACACTTGCTAACGCCATTGCGTATGTTCAAGCAGCAGTAGATGCGGGTCTCGATGTTGACGACTTTGCTCCACGTTTGAGTTTCTTCTGGAATGGTCACAACAACTTCTTTGAAGAGGTTGCGAAGTTCCGTGCATCACGACGCATGTGGTACAAAATCATGGACGAGCGTTTCGGTGCAAAGAAAGAGTCGAGCAAGTTGTTGCGCTTCCACACCCAAACAGGTGGCAGCACGCTTACTGCTCAGCAGCCACTCAACAACATTGTGCGCGTAGCGGTGCAGAGCCTTGCTGCAGTGCTCGGTGGAACACAGAGCTTGCACACCAACGGTTATGACGAAGCACTCAGCTTGCCTACAGAAGAAGCCGCTCGCATTGCATTGCGTACACAGCAAATTATTGGCTACGAAAGTGGAGTGGCCGATACGCCCGACCCACTTGCTGGTTCCTACTTCATTGAAAACCTCACCGATGAGGTAGAGCGTTTGGCGTGGGAATACATCGCACGCATCGACGAGATGGGTGGAGCAGTAGACGGCATTGAAGCTGGCTTCCAGCAAGATGAAATTGAACAAGCTGCTTACGACTATGCGCGTTCCATCGACAACGATGAGCGCGTCATTGTGGGCGTGAACAAGTTCAATATTGGCCAAGAGCCAGAGCCAAAGGTTTTCCCTATCGACCCACAACTCCAGGTGACCCAAATTGCCAGCCTGAAGAAGTTCAAGGCCGATCGCGATCAGGCACTTGTTGCTGCCAAGTTGGAAGAGTTGAAAACTGCTGCTCGTGGCACCGACAACTTGCTGTACCCCATGAAAGAAGCGTTGCGTGCCAATGCAACATTGGGCGAAGTAAGTGATGCCTTACGTGAGATCTTTGGCACCTACCAGCCAGGGCGTTGAGCCCAGCTACAACCAGTGCCGGGCGCGACGCTGGGCAGCCCGATATTGAGGGCGATGGGACTAATTGAAACGTCGGTGATAACTTATATTCGTCGTTATATATCCATCGGCTATAACCAGTATCGGAGAAGTAGTGAGTCAACGCATGCGCAAACGTATTGCTGCGCTATCGCTTGCTGCTCTCGTGTTCTCTGCTTGTGGTGGTGGTGCTGGTGGTTCGGGTGGTGGCGCATCTTCTAGTGGCGGTGATGCGCCAAGTGGTGCGATAGCTGCAGGTCTGCAAACCGCAATTGATGGTTGGTCGTTTCCGAACTTCCCCTCGTCCTCTTTCCCAGATGTAAACTTTGACGAAACCGACTTGGTGTCAATGTTCGGTTCTGATGACACCATTTGTGTTGGTGGTGTAGCAACACCATGCAAGTTGACTGCTGAAGCTGCTGCGTGGGCCCGCATGGTGAACCAGGCCCGAGCTTCTGGACACTGCGAAGGTCTTGTTGCTTTAGCGTCGTCACGCTTCAACAATAAAGAAACTCCAGCAACGGTGAAGTTGCCTTCGCAAGACGAAACATTGCACGCCATTTTGCGTACGTTCGCTACACAGTTTTTGCCTGAAGTGCAAGACAGCATCGGCAAGTGGATGGCTGCTTCGTTCGAAGACAAGATCGATGAAATGAAGAAATCTTTTTCTGCTGGTTCACTCAAATACACATTGGGTGTGTATACAGCTGGTGGTGGTCATGCGGTGTTGCCGTACGCCATTGAGTACCCCACGCCTGATACGCCACGCGTGATGTTGTACGACTCAAACTGGCCGGGCAAAAATCGTTATGTTGACATTGACTTGAAAGCAAAAACATGGCGCTTCTCGTTCGGTGGTGCTGACCCCGCAAACGACCCCGAGGCGTGGACGGGTGGCCCACAAGACATGGACCTCACACCGTTAGATGCCCGTGAAGGAACCTGCCCATTTTGCGGCAAAGATGTGAAGGTCGCAAAGACCACCATGCTCATTCGTTCCGCGAACCTTGATTGGTCGGTAGAAACAGATGGTGGAGTGGTGTCACCAGCAAACCCCACTGGTACCGATGGCACCACCGTGAAAGCGGTGAAGGGTGCATTGAAGAAAGAGTCATACGACTACCTAGTAACTGTCCCTGACTCGGTAGATAGTGAAGCGACGCCATCGAGCGGCGCCGCTCAAAAGAAGCGCAAAAGCAAACTGAAGTTCTCTGGCGCTACCTCTGTGTATGCGCTGCTACCTGAAGGCATTGCACAGTTCACAACCCCGGGTAGTGAAGACAATCCTGTTGAGGTTGAGGGCAGTTCAATTGCAACTACCGACCCTGGTGTAGATCTCACGTTGGCCTCGGGGAACTTGGTAGCTAATGCGTCGGGTTCTGCAGTGTCGTTAAGTATTGAAGGTGACACCATGGCGGTTGCGGTGACCGCAGCTAACGGTCAGGTCATTAAGCAAGAAGTGTCTGCTGAACAGCCGACGGTTCAGATGAAAGCCGACCCTGAAAGCGGTGGTATCACCGTGTTGGCTGCTTCGGCGAG
>CAMBPP010000111.1 GCA_945869715.1 Bifidobacterium breve | reverse complement strand
AGCAACAACATTGGTATGGAAAATATCGAGTAACGATTCTTCGGTCCAATCACCAATTGAGCGGCGCAACATGTTGCCGGCATTTGAAATGAGTGCATCGATGCCACCACCATGTTCAACGCAGCGTGCAACAATATTTTTGAGATCGGATGTTTTTGTTACGTCGGCCACAACCCAAGTGCACCGTGGACCAATGCTTTCTGCAACGGCACGAATTTTCTCTTCTCGCCGGCCACAAATTGTTACTTTCGCGCCGTTTTCTGCGTAGTAGCGAGCGGCCTCTTCACCAATACCTGAGCCACCACCGGTAATAAGAACAGACATGTCTTTCATTGAACGCATGGTGTCCTACTTCTTCTGAGAATCTGTAATGCCGACAGAGTCAACACTTGCAGGGCGCGGAAGACTAGAGATAACGCTCATGGTCACGCCGCCATCGATGAGCAAATTTTGACCAGTGATATACGACGATTGGTCGGATGACAAGAAGACAACCGTGTTGGCAATATCTTGCGCTGTTCCTAAACGGCCAAGTGGAACACGCGACTCGCGTGCCTCGCGTACCACTGGGTCGGCGTAAATGGGGTCGCTCATGCCAGCAAGGATGAGTCCTGGTGCAATGGCATTGACGCGAATGCCTAACGGGCCCCATTCAATTGCCATTTGTTGAGTCATGAGTGCAATGGCTGATTTTGTTGCACCGTACGCGCCTGCATTTGGTCCAGGTGCAACACCGTTCATAGAAGTGATATTGATGATGGTGCCCGGAATGTGTGCGTCAATCATTTTTTGAGCAACAGCGCGAGCCATATTGAAAGTACCAACGAGATTCACATTGACTACTGCCGAGAAATCACTATGGCTAAGTGTGAGCAAAGGCCCAAAGCGCACAATGCCGGCGTTGTTCACCAGGCAGTGTGGTGCTTCTCCAAAAGTTTCCAAAGCAGCAACGATGGAATCGGGTTGCGAGATATCGGCAACGAGCGCAATGGAGTGCGGAATGTCGGCGACAGCTTTTTTTACATCGGCTTCGTTGGTATCAAGAACACCTACAACCCAGCCTTCGGCGGCGAGTCGTTGTGCAATGGCGAGCCCAATGCCACGGGCGGCACCAGTGACTATTGCTCGTTTCATATGTTCCCCTTAAGTTTCGTTGTACTCTGTCGGCAATGACCCCAGAACAGATTGTGCTCAGTCTATTTACTGCAGTGGAAAGTGGCGATCTTGGCGCAATTGGTGCTCATTTTGCCGAAAATGCCACATATTGCAACGTTCCCTATGAGCCAGCCAAAGGGAGAAGCGCGATTGTTGAAATGTTTCGCCCCATTGTGACGCGCAGCGAACGCATTGAATGGCAAATTCGCACCATTGCGACCCGTGAACATCGAGTGCACTGCGAACGGCTCGACTGTTTTTGGATCAAGGGCCAAAAATATGCGGTGCCCTGTCATTGCGTGGTTGAGGTAGACCTAGCAGCGCAGCAAATTAGCGCATTTCGTGATTACGTAGATATCGGCAAATGGCGCGAAACCTTAGGCAACGTACTTACTTCTGATGAATGAGGTCCCATTTCAACAGTTGTGCCGACCATGGCTCAATGCGTTCTCCACGCAGTAGTGAGCGCTCTGGAACTTCAGCCAAAGTAATAGCGCGTCCTTTTTTGAAAAGATGACGAAAGGAACTTTTGTTTCCTAAGACCGCAACATCTTTTTCAGGGTGGCCATCGAGCACCAAAATGTCGGCTTGTGCGCCAGGGGCGATGATGCCTACTTGACCAAATTGCTGAATTGCGTGTGCATTGGTATAGGTGGCACACGAAATTGCTTGCAGTGGAGTGAGACCCATGTGCTGTACGAATACTTCCATTTCGCGCGCATGCCAGTTGCCATAAGGAGTAATGGAGAAGCCACTTTCGGAGCCACAAAGGAGTGGAACCCCAGCATCGTAGGCTTGGCGTAGACGTGCACCGGTGTGTTCCAACTCGCCGGCAAAAGTAGATTGGACGCTTGCTGTTGCGCCTACTTTGGCACCGTATTCGGCGAGGTTTGCAAGGAAGGTGAATACAGGCCCAACGGCAGTTTTCTTATCGATGATTGCTTCAAGCGCTCGATCTCCAAGAAACGAAGCGTGCCAAATAATGTCTACACCAGCAAGAACAGCATCGAGGGTTGCCTGGTCGCCACGACAATGTGCGGTAACGGGAATGCCTAAGTCGTGCGCGGTATCGCAAACTGTTTTCAACTCATCACGAGTCCACACTTGAATTTCTCCGCTGCGTGCGGGAATAACCCCGGTGACATGAATTTTGATGATGTCGGCGCCATCTTTAATTTGGCGCCGCACAACACGCACCATTTCATCGCGGTTGTGAACAACTTCGGCGTAACCAGCAGTGCCATGATCGGGAATCATGCGACCCGCAGTACCACCCACAGCGGTCATGAGCGCAAATGTGCCCGACTTCATTGAAGGTCCTTCAGTGATACCTGCATTGATGGCATCACGCAGGGCGGGCCCAATATTGAAAATGCCATCTACATCGAGAATGCTGGTGACGCCTGCTTGCAATATTTTCTTTACATTGTGAGCGGCAATGAGAGCAGCTGTTGCCGGTTCGCGATGGTGGAAAAGCTCGTCGTTGCTTGCTGGTTCTCCCAAGGTCACATGAGTATGGGCGTCAATGAGTCCGGGCATTACGGTGAGACCGGAGACATCAATTTTCTGTACGTCTTTATGTGACTGAGCAAGAGCGTCGGCCTCGGTGCCCACCGCAACTATTTTTTCACCATCAATGAAAACCGATGTATTGAGTTGCGGTGCGGAACCTGTTCCATCAATAACTGCGCCGCCATGAAGCAATGTTGTTGTCGACATATATGGATGTTAGGTGGTGCAACTCTTGGTTTCCATACCTGAGGGGCTTTTCAGTCGGTAATTACAAATTCCTGCAGGCATTCCGGATTCGCCAGTGCTTCAGTATTGCGAACGGGGCGGCCATTAACGATGTCGGTTACTGCTAACTCGCTGATCTTTCCTGAACGGGTGCGGGGAATGTCTGAGACGGGAATGATGAGTGCTGGCACGTGGCGTGGCGAAATGAATTGACGTAAACGCTGGCGTAGAGCTTGCTCGAGTTCTGGTGTGCATTGTGAGTTGTCGGCCATGCGAAGGAAAAGAACGATGCGCGTATCGTCGTCCCATGCCTGGGCAACGGCAACCGACTCAATAATTTCCGTAAACGTCTCGACCTGTGAATAAAGTTCTGCTGTTCCCATGCGTACTCCGCCAACATTTAATGTGGCGTCAGATCGTCCGTGAATGACGAATCCATTGTGTGCAGTACGCGATGCGAAGTCGCCATGAGTCCAAGTGTTTTCAAAGCGCGAGAAGTATGTGTTGTGATATTTCTCGCCTGTTGTATCTCCCCAAAATCCAATTGGCATTGAGGGAAACGCATTGCGGCAAACAAGCTCTCCGGTGCCGGTGAGCAGTTCTTCACCACTGTCGTTATAGACAGAGACGTCCATACCCAACATGGCGCCTTGAATTTCACCTGCATAAAGAGGGCTTGTGGGGTCGCCACCCACAAAACATCCGCACAGGTCTGTGCCTCCAGAAATAGAAGCAAGGTGTGCATCGGTAGCAAAGTGTTCGTACACCCATTCAAAACCTGCAGCATTTAACGGAGACCCAGTAGAGCAGATGGTACGCAGGGCAGGGAAACGATGAGTGTTTGTGGGTGAAAGTTCAGCCTTGCGACACGAATCAATAAATTTTGCTGACGTACCAAAAAGTGTAATTTCTTCTTGCTCGCAGAGGTCAAACAACGTGTTCAAGTTGGGGTATGAAGGGTTTCCGTCGAAAAGCACAATGGTGGCGCCCGATGCAAGTGCAGAAGTTAACCAATTCCACATCATCCATCCGCATGTAGTGAAGTAAAAAACAGTGTCACCTGGTTGAATATCACAATGCAGTTGCTGCTCTTTGAGATGCGTCAGAAGAACACCTGCGGCCTTATGAACAATGCACTTCGGCATTCCAGTTGTTCCTGATGAGTACAAAATGAGACCTGGATGATTGAAAGGAAAGAGTGGCCGCTCAATAGGAACGTCGCTCCCTGAGGCAAGAAAATCATTCCAACTTTTCGCCAGGGGCACAGAGTTCTCTTGTGTGCTTGATGTCTCTACATAAATGACATGTTAAAGTGTTTGCAAAGCCTCAACAATTTCTTGCAACCTTTCACTGCAGGAAAAGCTTTTACCCCCATACGAGTACGCGTCTGCAGCAAGTAAAACACGAGGTGTGGTTTGGCTGAATCGGTCAACAACTCCTTGCACTCCAAAGTCCGATGACGTTGAGGTGAAGATTGCGCCAAGTGCTTGCGATGCAAGGTACAAGACGATGGTCTCTGGTCTATTGGGCATCCAGGCCGCTACGCGGTCGCCCGCCTGCACGCCGTACTGGCGCAGTGCATGAGTTGCTCTGTTTACATCTGCGTGCAATTGACCCCATGTGATGCAGTGACGTTCGCCCGATTCTGAAACGTAAACAATCGCGTCGGTATCGGCATTGTCACGTGGTTGCAAAAAAGTGTCAACAATGTTGAGCATCGCATGCGGGAAGAATTCGGTTTCTACAATGCTCTC
>CAMBPP010000110.1 GCA_945869715.1 Bifidobacterium breve | reverse complement strand
TACACGCAAATTCAGCATCGACGTTGGAACACAAATTGCTCACGGCGCATTGCGCTTTTACGTCATGGGTGAACGTGGTACCGATAATGAAGATGCAACACCAGCAGAAATTGCTGAGATGGCTCAACTCACCAAAGAGGCAATGGAGGCTGGAGCACTTGGATTCTCCACTTCACGCACTATTGGTCACCGCTCACTGTCGGGTTCACCAGTGCCGGGAACATTTGCCGCAGAAGAAGAACTCGTTGCCATTGCTAATGCAATGGGTAAAGGTGTATTCGAAGCAATTCCTGCCGGTACCGTTGGCGCACTCGAAGCTCTTGGTGGCGAAAAAGCAAAGCCAGTTGAAGAAGTGATGATGCTTGCCGATGTTTCACGCAAGAGCGGGCGCCCCATTACTTTCACCACAGTTCAAATTGCTGAAGATGTTGACCACTGGCGTGAGGTGCTCAATGCGGTTTCTGCAGAAAATGCCAACGGCGCACAACTGCGACCACAAGTTGCACCACGTGCAGTAACGGTCATGACCAGCTTGGGCACATATCACATGTTTATGCGCAAAGGCACCTACTTGCGTGAAGTTGCACACTTGCCAATCCCTGAACGAGTACAGGCAATGCGCGACCCCGCAATGAAAGAAGCCATTATCAACGATCGCAGCGTGCCATCGGAAAATGCAGGTTCCATGCAGGCCGTTGTGGGCTTATATGCGCGTGCATTGAATGCCACTTTCTCGTTGACCTTCCCAATTAATTACGAGCCATTGCGCGAAGAATCGGTAGTGGGTCGCGCAAAAGTGCTCGGCGTTTCTCCAGAGTCGTTGATGTACGACTTGTTGTTGGAAAATGAAGGAACTGCTTTCTACGCAATATTTGGCTCAAACTTCGCCAAGGGCGACTTGAACGCAAGCCGTGAAATGTTGCTTCACCCCGACACCATTACTGGTCTTTCCGATGCAGGTGCTCATGTGAGTTTCATTTGTGACTGCTCCATGCCTACTTTCCACCTCACGCATTGGGTGCGCGACCGCAGCCGTGGAGAGCGTTTGCCACTCGAGTCAACAGTGCGCAAACTCACGAAGAACAACGCAGACCTCTATGGCCTCAGCGACCGTGGTTCATTGGAAGTGGGAAAGCGTGCCGACGTAAATGTCATCAACCTCGACAAGCTCACTATTCAAGCGCCGTTTGTTCGCAAAGACCTGCCTGCTGGTGGTTCGCGTATTTTGCAACCATCAACTGGTTATGCAGCAACTTTGGTAAATGGTGTCGTTACTCGCTTGAACGATGCCGACACGGGCGAACGCCCTGGTCGACTTGTGCGTAGCTAAAAACTACGACATCAAAGTAAGGCCACCGTCTACAACAAATATTTGTCCTGTTGCATATTTGGTACGCAACAATCCAAGTGTTGCCTCTGTGCAATCATCGGGTGTTCCCGACCTCTTTAACGGAGCAGACTTCGCAACGATGGTATGCATTGCATCCCAGTCGGCAGTCCACGGCGTTTCAATAAGCCCAGGCGCAACGGCGTTAATGCGCACTGGCCAACAACTCTTTGCCATCAACTTTGTCATTTGATTCAGCGCAGCTTTGGTCATGGAGTACGCCATTGAACTTCCCACCTGACGCACACCAGCAATTGAAGTGATGTTGACAATGTTGCCATCTTCGCTCTGCTTCAAATAAGGAATAGCTGCTTTGCTGAGATACCAAGTTCCATAAACATTGACCTCAAAGGTTTTCAAAAAGATCTCGTCGGTAAGTGCTTCAAGATCGTGGTGCGGAATAGGTGTGGTCCAGCCGGCATTGTTCACCAAAATATCTAGCTTGCCGAATGCCTCTATTGTTTGATCGAGCAAGTTGAGCGCTTCCTCTTTTTTTGAAATATCGGCACGAATATAAAGAGCACCGTTGGGCAAAGACTTTGCTACTGCCTCACCCGCCTCAACTGATGAAGATGAATTCACTACAACAGTTGCACCAAGATCGGCTAAACGCCGAGCAATTGACTCACCAATTCCGCTTGATGACCCGGTAACAATTACGACTTTTCCTTTGAATTCCGACATGGTGAAACATTACAGTGAAGTAATGGAACTTCAGATTCGCCATCAGCCCGCCTTTTCCACCGCCCGCGCCACCCTGCAGCCCAATGAGCAAATGCGCTTAGAGTCAGGGGCCATGATCGCCATGTCGCACGACATGGTGGTGGAAGGAAAAATGGAGGGCGGGTTTTTGAAATCCCTCAAACGTTCTGCCCTCGGCGGAGAGTCATTTTTCCAAACCACTGCTACAGCAGGGCCGAACGGCGGATTTGTCGATGTTGCTATGGGTCTTCCTGGTGACTCAGTCATTTTGCAATCAACCGCTGCAGCACCTTGGATCTTGTCGCAGTCATCTTGGATCGCATCTTCAATGGGTCTCACGCTCGATACGAAGTGGGGAGGCATGAAGTCTCTTTTTGGTGGTGAAGGTGCATTCCTTGTTCATGTAAGTGGCGATGGAATTTTGCTCGCCGGTGCGTACGGTGCAATTGAAGTTGTCAAGCTCGCTGCTGGTGAAAAAATTATTATTGATAGTGGCCACATGGTTGCGGTACAGGCATCGGTAACAATGTCGCTTCACAAAGCAGCTACTGGCTGGCTGAACACCATCACATCTGGTGAAGGTTTGGTGTTTCACTTCGAAGGACCAGGTGAGGTGTACACCCAAACACGTAACCCCAATTGGTTTGGCCGTTTCGCTTCGGCATCACACTCACACGGAGCTCGCTAATAATGACTGCACACCAGGTAGGTCACACCAGCACTCTTGTCATTGACGAGATGCGCAATAACCGCATGCTTGGTGTAGATGTCTGGTACCCCGCTCACACTAAACCAGAAGATGCTGTCACGCGTTACGAATTACTTCCGGGTGTTTCGTTTCCTTCGGCAACTGCATATGAAAATGCTTCGTTTGTAGCCGGAAAATTTCCTCTTCTTGTGTGGTCGCATGGTCGTACGGGGTTGCGCTTTAACTACAGCCAACTCTGCGAGGCCATTGCAGCATCGGGTTTTGTAGTGGTGTCAAGCGATCACCCTGGCGACACGCTCACCGATTGGATGACGGGGCAAAACGTTGCCGATGAAACCAATGACAAGCAACGACTCGGAGACGTGAGTTACGTTGCCGACTGTGCTTTAGGAACACGTGGCGAACTCATGGTTGGTCTTTCCAACATCATTGATGAGAACAACTTGTTCATTGGTGGGCACAGTTACGGTGGGCTCACTGCACTCATTGCGACAACAGGTATTCACGGCATGCCGGCAGATCAACGGTTTAAGGCTGCAATCGGCGCACAGGCATACACCCGAACTCTTCCCGCCGACCTCATTGCTTCTGTACCCGTACCTGTTCTCTTACTTGTTGGCCTCGGTGACACCACCACTCCACCTGCAGACGACGCCGAGCCCGCGTGGGAAATTCTGAGCAAGAGCGCACTCCCCCATCGCCGCCTGAACTTGCCGTACGGCGGCCACCAGGCGTGCAGCGACTTTGCCTTATATATAGAGCTCGCACCAGGCGTCGAGGGTGTGCCCCAACTTGTGCTCGACTACCTGAATTCCATTGCCGTGGACTCGCCTGCGGGTTTTGATTCCACTTGGCGCACCACGCTTTCCGAGCAAATAGAGGAAATCAAGATATTTCTCTCTGCTCACGTGTAGCCCAACTGTTTCCAGCCTCCCAAATATCTTCTAGGGTTGCCTCATGTCACGCATCTCCAAACTCACGGTTGACCAGTTAGACCCCGATCTTCGTCGCATGTCACGTGCCGACGACAAGACACCACTTGAACTTGGCCTCACGCGCATCTTTGGCCACTGCCCAGAAATGGCAAAGGGTCTTTCGGCATTTGCAGGTTCATTGAAGGTGAATCGCACGTTGCCAGAGCGGCTCGTCGAACTCGTTCGTTTGCGTATTGCATTCCACAACCAATGCCGCAGCTGCATGGCCATTCGTTACACCGATGCATTGAAAGATGGCATCACTGAAGACTTGGTGTGCTCACTTGAAAAGCCAATGGAAGCAGACAGCCTCACCGACGCCGAAAAAATTGCTATTCGCTACGGTGAACTTTTTGCAACCAATCACCTTGCTATCGACGACGCTTTCTACGACAAATTGCGTGAGCACTTCACCGAGCCACAAATTGTGGAACTCGGCTTGAACGTTGCCATGTGTGTAGGTGTTGGTCGACTCTCTGCAACATGGGACATGGTGGAAGAACTTCCCGAGCGCTTCCGTGCCGACGGTGAAGTCACACCATGGGGCGCCGACGCAGTCATTATGCGTTAATACGTCACATCCTCTTCGCAACTGAGTAAAGATGGGGGCATGGCTACCTCATCAACTGGTGTTCTCACTAGTGCCCAAAAACGTATTGCTCTCGTTGCTCACGACAACATGAAGCCACAAATGTTGGAATGGTCAATGAGCCATCGCGATGAATTAGGTAACCACATTCTGGTGGGTACCGGAACCACCGGCCGCATTATTCATGAACACACGGGGCTCAACGTTGAACGCTTGCGTAGTGGCCCACTCGGTGGTGATCAGCAGCTCGGTGCACGCATTGCCGACGGCCTTGTTGACGTATTGCTCTTTTTTTGGGAC
>CAMBPP010000109.1 GCA_945869715.1 Bifidobacterium breve | reverse complement strand
TTGACGCAACAAGCAATTTGCAACTCGCCAAAGGCGCACAACCCGTGTTGAAGTCACGCGGCTACGGCGAACTTCATACGTGCTGGCACCTACCAGTAACTTTCACCGCAAAATAATTGCAGTGAAAATAGGCTTTATTGCCCGCCCGATACCACGATGTTCTGACCCGTTACCCACGAACCCGCAGGTGAAGCAAGCCAAACAACTGCAGCTGCACAGTCGGTTGGTGTACCCAAGCGGCCAATAGGAACGCGTGCCGCAATGGCAGGCAACATTTCCTCGGTGATACCACCGATTTTGAAAGTCGACTCAGTTGGCACGTTTCCAGGAGACACGATGTTGGAACGAATTCCCCTTGGTCCGAGTTCTGTTGCCATGGTGACCGACAATGCGTTCATACCAGCTTTTGCCGAACCGTATGCGCTGAAGTTCACAGCAGCTTTCAAAGCAGCGATGGAAGAAATACCAATGAGGCATGAGCCTGGCTTCATTATTGATGAGCATGCGCGCGATGCCACAAAGTGTGGGCGCAAGTTCAGAGCATGCTGGTTGTCCCAGTGCCATTCAGGAAATTCATCGAACGAGAAGTTGCCGGGGTGATCTGACGTACCAGCGTTACTTACCCATGTGTCAATGCGGCCAAAAGTACTCATTGCTGCATCAACGAGAGCAGGAATAGTTTCTGCAGCAGTGATGTCGGCAACCACCTTGATTGCTTTGCGTCCGCGCTTGGCAATTTGAGCCGCTACTTCATCAAGTTCATTTTCGCGGCGAGCAGTAATAATGATGTCGGCACCGGCATCTGCCAGACCAAGTGCAATACCACGGCCAATTCCTCGGCCAGCACCCGTTACTACGGCAACGGTGCCATCGAGACGAAAGAGATCCATGACATTGGCATCTGCAGGGTCGAGTGGGGTCTGAGTACGGGAAAGGTTTTGAGACATGGCAAACTTTGACACATCACTAGAGGAGGAAAAGAATTGAACGACTCAGCTACCCCATCAGGAGCACTCGCTAACCCCAAGGGCTTTAAGTTCCCCGGCGGCAAATACACCATTGCCCATTGGGAAAACTTCTTACTCACCGATTGCACCACGTCGGCACAGCTTCCCGACAAGCTTGTGCACCCTGTTGCACTCTTCCATGTGCCCATCCTTGGCTCTGGCGTGAACATTGCGAAACTGTTTGAAGTGTGCGGGGCGGCAGGCCCCGGTTCAGTAGGCCTCGATGGTTACGACTGGGAGTACTTCAGTGACTTACGCATCGACATTGAGTACGACGTGCAGGGCTCAATTATTCATTGGGAAAATCATGTTGATGCAAATGGTGTTGGCTACGACGCAATGAAATTTCAAATTGAGTTGCGCGATGGCAACACACTCGCCGCACGCATTACCAACTCGTGGCGCTTTCGTCGTGGTGGATATAAGCAAGCCCTAGTTGCAAAAACTGCAGATGAAGCAACTACAAAACCACTCGCAACGTTTCCTGAATTTCATGTTGACGGCGTGAGCGCACAACGCATGAAAACAATGGCAGCAATTTTGCGCGACCCATATCGCGTGCACTGGGATCGCGAAGCAACTACAGAAATGGGCTTGAAAGGTCGAGTCATCAACCAAGGTCCGCTCAACTTGAGCTACATCGTGAACTCCATTCATTCATTTGCAAGCCCAGGTTCAGTGCGACGTCTCACCGTTGCATTCCATCGTCCCGTATTTGACGATGATGTACTGGTAGCTGGCGGCGAAGTGCTGAGCACCACAGACGGCGTGAGCACCTGCAATGTGTGGCTGAAGCGCGGCGATGAACTGATGGTCACAGGAACAGCGATGGTTGGAGCAGCTTCTTAAAAAAATATTATCCGTGAGCTACTTGTAGTCCACAAACAAAAACCCCTCAAAAGCGTGCTTTCGAGGGGTTTTGTGTTGAAAAGGCCTGTATACCCGTAGGTAGTTTTTCCGTTTCGCAACCCGGCGCTGCAAGATTTCATTTCAATGTCAGCGGTTGACGTTCTGCGTTTACTTTTCCCTGTGACAATGGTTATAGTTGTTTCACCGGCATGCCGGTTGTCACATCAATCGGGCCAATCGGCTCAACCTATAGGGGGAATATTGAAGAACCAAAAGAAAAAAATGTTGGTTCCCATTGCACTTGCTGTTTCAGCGGCACTTGCATTCGGAACAACATCCGTTTCAGCTAAGGCTGGCAGCGGACAAGTAAAAGCGGCTGCTAAGTGTGCAACCCAACTCAAGCCAGAGCTTGACAAGAAAATGGGTGCCGGGGCAGCTTTCCTTGCACGCGCAATAGCATGCGCAAACAGCAATCCAATGAAGTCCGCAGGAAAGTACGTAATCAAAGTTGGTTTCGCTGTACCTGAAGGTCCAGTCGTTAACTTCCCTGAATATCGCATTGCAGCTCAAGCAGCAGTTGATTACATCAACAAGGAACTAGGCGGCGTTGGTGCAGACCCATCTACAGGTAAAGCTGGAGTGCCCATCAAGCTCATTCCGTGTTCCTTTGACATCATGATTCCGACACAGCAGTCAGCATGCGTCGGTAAACTCGCAGAGGCGAAACCAGTTCTTGTGGTTTCAACATTGTCTTTCGATGACACTGTGATTGGCAAGTACGCAGCAGCCAAGATCCCGGTAGTGGTGGGAACACCAATTATGCCAAGCGACTTCACCACTCCAGGTGTATTCGCAATTGGTGGCGGTGGTGGTTGCTTGGGTGTTCACCTTGGCCTCGTTTTCTATGCAACTCAAATTTTGATGAAGAAGAAAATTGCTCTCCCTTGGGCAGGCTCAGCTCCTGGCATTTTCTGCTTCAATGATCTTGAGGCAAAGCCACTTGACATTCTTGCTGGTAAAACGCAATCTGGAGCAGCAATTACGACTGCTTCAAAGTTGAAGGGCACAGTGCCCGGACTGACCTACTTGCCAATCAAGGTTCCAACAGTTGCCCCAGACGTAGCTTCTTACGCTGCTCAAATCACAAAATTTGATCCAGATGTTTTGATCTACTCAAACCAAGGAAACTTGTGCTGGGACTTGATGACAGAGTTAATCAAAAATGGTTGGGTTCCCGGAAAGTATCCAGTTGTTTTGTCTGGTGCATGTATTGACCTCGCCACCATGACGAAGTTCGGCTCCAAGATCAACGGCATCGTTACCCTCGGTGGTTTGAGCATCCTCGATCCAGACGCACTGACCGGTGAGTACAAGATTGATGCTCTTACCTACGGAACAAAGATGTTCACCTACTCCAAAGATCGCAAGCTCACAGGAACAGGCTTCGCAACACAAGGTTTCGGTGTATTAATGTTTGCTTGGCAAATGATGAATGAAGCAATGGTTGGTGGAAAATTGGATGTGAAAAAGATGGTTTCCGCTATCAAAAACACCAATGGCCACCGCGCATTCGGTACCCTCAGCATGAACTGCAAGAAGGCTCTTGCTCCTTACATCGGAGTATGTGCAACTGAAGTCAGTGCAAGCATTTGGGACGGAACCGCATTGAAGGCCGACAAAGCAAATCAGGGATTCTCTGGTCTTGGCTTGGTTGGAAAAGGCGACCCATTGCGTTTGTCGGAAGTGAAGTAATATAAAAGTTAGAAATACAGTTGTTTGAATAAATCAAACTTGAATATTAAAAAAGGGGGTGGTCCTCGGATCGCCCCCTTTTTTATAAAATAACTGAGTACAACTTGAGAAAGATGAGGGATTATGAAGGAAGGTATTGCTTACGCAATCATGGGGCTCGGTAGTGGAGGGTTTTACGCTCTCATGGCTATCGGTATCGTGGTTGCCTACAAGGGCTCTGGTGTCATTAACTTCGCACACGGTGCGATTGCAATGTACGTGGCGTTTCAATTCTCGTATTTAAGATCTGAAGGAACATTCCGATTCCCGTGGCGCGATCCACTTCCCACGTCGGTTGTGAATTTACCGGTCGTACTTTCTCTCAATAATGGTCAGCCCATAAACTTTTGGATAGCGGTACTACTTTCTTTGTTGACAGCGTTAATGCTTGGGGCGGCTATTCACTACTTGGTGTTTAAGCCGTTACGCAATGCTGCTCCTTTAGGAAAAGTCATAGGTGCAATTGGTGTGATGACGTATCTCTTGGGCGTGGCATCAATGCACTACAGCTCCAACCAACCACAAGCAGAAAGCGTACTTCTCCCAGGCAAGTTGCTGAAAAACTTCCTGGGTCTTGGTTTAGGAGTTTCGGCAGAAGCTCTCGCCCTTGCAGGAGTATCTATCATTACTGGTGCAGTTGTCTGGTCCATCTATAAATTTTCGCGTATTGGCTTAGCTACTCGAGCAGCTGCTGGAAATGAAAAAGGTGCTGTGCTTTTGGGTTACTCGCCCGATCGACTCGCGCTATTTAACTGGCTGCTTGCAACATTTCTTGCTGGCTTGGTGGGAATCTGCGCAGGAACCGTCACAGGTGCTCTCGGTACAGGCAAATTCACCGCACTTATTGTTCCTGCACTGGGTGGAGCGCTCATCGGCAGCTTGACGTCAATTCCTTTGGCTGTGCTCGGTGGTTTACTCATCGGTAGTCTTCAAACTTTTGTGGGAACCTACCTTTCTGGCGTGTCCTGGTTCCCGGAGTGGCTGTATTCAGGAGCTCGCGACTCCATCCCGCTCATCGTGATCGTGTTACTCCTCTTCTTACG
>CAMBPP010000108.1 GCA_945869715.1 Bifidobacterium breve | reverse complement strand
GCTCGCATTCAAGCCGAAGGCGACGACACCGAAGGTCTTGTAGCGGTATTTGGCTTCATCGGCACCGCATTCACGTTCCTTCTTGCATTCATTATTGTGAACGTATGGAGTGACCAAGTTTCTTCGCAGAATATTCTTTTTGATGAAATCACCACATTGGAATCAATCATTGTGGAAACACGAGCTTTCGACCCGAAACTTACACCAGTAGTCAAGGGTCTCACTATCGAATACCTCGAAAATGTGCGCAAGTACGAAGTCGACACCACACCACCTGTGGGCGGAGACCCACGAGCAGAAGCAGCGTTTGAAGAACTTTTAGAAGAGTTCAAGATTTTAGTGCGAGATCTCAAAACTGACGATGAGACAGCGGCCGAAGTGCAAATCGTGCTCGAAGAGGAAAAGCAACTTATTCATGACCGAGAAAACCGAGTGAACAGCGCTTCTGGTTCGCTTGATGGCATGACCACGTTGGTATGCATCATTTTGGCGCTGCTCACCGTTCTCACCATGGCACTGCTCCCTGCACCAAGCCGGCGTTGGATCAAATGGGTGCAGTCAATGGGCGTCGCCGTTGCCGTGGGTCTCGTCATGTCGCTCGTTTTCTACATTGCCTCAGACGACTACACCCGCAAAGCAGAAGATGATCTCATTAAACGGGTTGAACAAGCACTGGCACTTGAGCAGCCAGAATAAACCTGTTATCTCGCAGGCAGCGCTGCAACAAGATCTCTTCCCTTCACACCAAACGTGCGGGGAAGAGAACGCACCACAATGAGATCTTGCGTAGAAACAACTTGCAACTGCCCGAGCACCACACCTTCAGGCAAGGCTACGTGGCGCGTTGCACCTGGTTCAACAACGATTGCGTCTAAACCAGCAATAGGTAACGCACCTGCTGGGCCCACACCTTCAATGCGTGCGATCGCCTGCAATGCAGTCACATTCGTGAGGGCAATGGCGTCGATGGTTCCTGGCGCAATGGGCGACGGAATGGCCCACTGCTTTGCAGCCATTACAAATGGCACACCAAGGTCAACGGTGGTTGCCATCGACTTTTCTAGTTGGCGCGTTGACACGTGTTCCACCACAATGCCGGCACCTTCAAGAACCGAAAAAGATACTGCAAATCGATTCTCTGTTAACCCGGCGATATTTGACATGGCAAGAGATACCACACGGTGTGCAGGCACAGTGAGATTCAGAGGCGCAACGCCAACACCGCCATCACCTGAAAACAACGCAACAACTTTTGCATCATCTTCGGTTGGGTTAAATACAACAATCTGCTCGTTGGGTTTGCCGCGATAGTCACCTGTTGTCACCCACCAGTCGGCGGCAACGTCTGGAGCTCCTAATTTCAACGAATACCCCAAGCGGCCTGTGCCTAAATAATGCTGCGCTCGCGCGGCGACAAAAGTGCCGCTGACGGCACGAAGTTCTACACCAACAAGGTCTTCACCGCGAGCACCTTGGCTTGCAATATCGAGTACCCGCAATGAGTGAGGTGGAAGAACGTAGCCCTGAAGTGCTGAAGGTTGACGCTCACCATCTTTTGTCACAAACCGCACATTGATGACAGTTGCATCGGGCAATGGATTCGTGAGCAGAAGATCTTCTTTGCTGTCGCTCGCTGTAAAACCATCGGCGAAAAACCACTGCGCCGAAGGCTGGTTCACGCAAGGTTGGGTTGAGTCACCAGCGGGGTAAATAGCACGCTGTTCAACCGATGTGCCTTTTCCGCCAGCAAGTTCCACCAATGCACTCACATACGCCCCACGTGCGCCTTCGCTGAAGTTGTACACAAGCGAATCGCGCGGTGGAACAACAATGGAAACAACCTCAGGTTCATTTTCTATTGCAAAGCGCGTTACAACACCTTGAACTTCTGAATCGGTGGGATTCGAGATAGTAATGGTTCCGCCGTAGTCATTACCCGCGTAGGCATCACCACCTAGTGGAACACCAGGGCAGTACCACGAGCTACTGATGGCCGCAATACTTGCAACGTGCGGAAAGGCTTTCTGCACATTGGCAGGTGCAGTATCAACTTCCTTGATATCGGTCACTTTGCGTGATTCAGAAAGCAGTAGAACTCCGGCTGCGCAACCCGCGACCGCAACCAGCGAGAGAACACGACGCCATGTCTTCATTGCGCACCACCGCCAAAGGAAATATCGCGGGCATCTGAACTCAGAGTAACTTCACTTGGGCGCCGGCGCCTGAGACGAATACCGAGGGCGAACAGAACTGCAAACACCCACATTGCAAATTGTGTAACCACCAACAGCACATGTTTCCATGGTCGCGAAAAGGTGAGCGTTGCAACGGTGTTCGCAGGTACATCGGCAGGAATATCGAACGCCTGAGTAGCGCCAAATGCTGGGCGGGATAGCACTTCTTGATTCTTTATTTCTAATCGCCAACGTGATGATGATGGAATAGCAGCACTCACTGTTCCACCGCTGACATTGAGTTTTTGAGTTGCGCGACCCGGAATGAAACCTGTTTTTACTGGCGTTGCGCCACGCAGGTCAGACAAAATGAGTGCTTCGCTGCCCGCATTTTTACTTGCCGCAATTCCAGCTTCAGTGAGTTGAGCAAGCGTTGGCGCCCACGCGACATTTTCATAAATTACTAAATCGCTCGCAAAGTATTGGCGGCGGAAATCGAGTTGAACTTCAAGAGTGCTCAAGAGTCCTTCTGGAAGTGGCAAGGGCTGTGCACGAGTGCTTCGTGATCCGTCAATAAGAGGCACCACGATATAGCGCACACCAAGCGGGGCGAGCAACCGACCAATGCGCGGCGAATTGCCTTCACCCATGTCTTGCAGGGTTTTTTCTAGTGAAACAACTGCGGAAGTCTTTTTTGCTGCCCACTGGTTGTACAAAGTTGCAGCACCATCATCGGTAATTGCGTATCCCAATTGTGCGCTCTCTGCAGAGCCAAAGGGAATGGTTCGTGGGGCAGCGGGAAGCAACAGTGGGTTACCCAAATACAAAATGCGGTAGTCACCCTCAACAGGATTTTTTTGTAACTGTGACAACAGGCTTGACAGTGAAGATGACGGCTGGTTCCAACGGCCATTTGCTGCATTCACCGCTAAAGGGAATACTCCCACTGCTATTGCGCAGAGCGCCAAAACACTTGCAGGCTGTTGCCAGCCAAACTTTCGGCCCTTCACATCTACATCGAATGCTTCCACTGCAGCAATGGCGCCAAGCGCTAGGCCCAAGGCCACCACCGTAAGTAGCACAGCGGGGTCGGGCATTGCCGCGTTCACCAGGCGAGTATCGCCCACTACCGCAAAACCCAGAAACACAACAGCAAATATTGCACCACGAAGCGCAAGCACGAATCGTTCACCACGCGCAGTACCAAGGCTCACAACAAGTACGAAGAAATACAGCAGGGCAAACGTTGCAAAATGAAAACGACCAAAGTTGAAACTTGCTAATTCTTTGAGCCCCTTGTGCAGGCCAACACCCGAGTCGAAACCGACAATTGTTTGCCACCAATTGCTGTTGACAAAGTTGGTTAGCCACATGAGCTGTAACAGCAGCGCACTGCACATTCCGACACCAAAAATGCTCGCAGCGCCACGCACTGAGGATGTTCCACCCGCGACGATGCCACTGAGCCACCACAGCCCGAAAAGCACAACGCACAATGGAACAAAGGAAGACTCGAATGCAGCCACAACGCCAATAACAAGTCCGAGTCTTACTCCTTGACGCGCAACGTCGCTTGCACGCGCTGTGTCTACGTTACGCGCAGCATTAAACGCGGTAATGACCCATGGAAGCGCCCCGTAACTTGCAAGTGCACCCCAACGGCCCGTTGCGATGCATTCATACCCAATGGGCAACGCAAGGTAAGTAACGACTCCAGCAATGCGGGCTCTGCTTGAAGACGCAGCAGCACTGGCGTGCCACATCCCTATTGCAGCAACAAGCAGCAACCCGACTATGGCAAGTGTTCGTAAAAGTGCCGGGTTCCCCAATGAAAGAAACGAAGCAACTGCTACAAGCGCGGTTCCGGTTGGCGCAGGAGATAAGGAGCCAAAACCTGCTGGCCACCAACCCAATCGATACGCAGCTGCCAAAGACCGCCACGACTCGGTAAAGGGCACAAATTGACCAATATTTGCTACTCCGCGGAAAAAGAGTTGGCGGCTTCCTACCATCACAATTGCAGCGAGCATGCACCCAACAACAACAGAAAAACGCTGACGGCGTTCTCGTTCTTTGGCAACCACAAAAGACTCACGTCGGCGCGCATCACTCTCGGCGCGGCGCAAGCGAAGAAAGTTTGTTGCGCGAGCACTACCACGTACCTGCAAGTAATGAACTTCAGCATCATTCACTAGTCGCGATTGCTGCACAATACGACGGCGCTGCGCAATGGTGGCTACCCGCAGTACGCCACCGCACGTTGCACGAAGTGCCGCTACCCCTTGTTTCCACTTGCCAGTTGCAATAGCAATGGGTAGTTCTAGCAATGACAAACCAAGCATTTGGAAAAAGACAGGCAAGAGTCGTGCACTAGAGGTACACGACAAAACTGTTGCCACCCGGTTCGTTTCGCTCATTTTGCTGAGTTCAATAGCTGGCTGACGGGAAATGAAATTTTCGCGATGTTGCGCTACTGCACTTGGCACCACGACAACACGACCACCCGTGAGATGTACGCGC
>CAMBPP010000107.1 GCA_945869715.1 Bifidobacterium breve | reverse complement strand
TCGGTAGAAGTATTTATTGACGAACGTTGCGCAGCTTTTGCCGCATTGGGTGCGGGAAAGGCAACTGGTTTTCCTGCGGTGGCCTTGTGCACCTCGGGCACCGCAGCAACTCATTTTTCTGCAGCCGTCACTGAAGCTTCGCTTTCTGGGGTGCCGCTCATTGTCTGTACTGCAGATCGACCGCCAGAATTAAGAGACGTAGGCGCCGCACAAACCATTGACCAAACCCATCTGTACGGCACTTCGGTGAGGTGGTTCCACGACCCAGGCGTTGCTTCATACGACGCCGCACACACCTGGCGGGCTCTTGCGAACCATGTGGTAGCGCGAACCATGGGTCCAGTGTCGGGGCCAGTGCATCTCAACTTGCCGTTTCGTGAGCCGTTGCTCGGCGAAGTGGTCGACATGCCACCCAAGCGACAGCACGATGCCTCTTGGTCTGGTTTCCATGCGGGGCGTTCACAGCTCACAGACTGGGAAATTGACGACCTAGCTCACCGGTTAGCGGGTAGGCGTGGAGTCATTATTGCTGGCGATGTGGGAGCCGGTTTTGAGTTGGCTACCTACACGTCGGCAGTGAGTGTTCTGAGTTCAGTTTTACATTGGCCAATTTTGGCTTGTCCTCAAAGTGGTCTACGAGGAGGCTCGGCAAATATCGTTTCGCACTTCGATGGAATTGTGCGTTCGCAAAGTGCGCTAGGTCTATTGGCTCCAGAAGTTGTTTTGCAACTAGGGAAACCGCCGGCCTCAAAGGTTCTTGGGCAATGGATAGTTGCATCTGAGGCAGAAGTCATTGCGGTGCATGGCCCTGGTACTTACCAAGATGCCCAACACATAACCTTTATGCACATAGAGGCCGACGTGGCGAACACTATTGATCGCCTGTGCTCTGTTGCGGCAGCAGTTGTTGACACACGTGAGCAAGAAGCTATTTTGAAATGGGACTCGGCTTGGAGAAGCGCGCAAAGAGCGGCTTCGCAAACAATTGAAAAAGAGTTGTCTGCGCTCAAAGAAATTTCTGAACCTGCAATTGCGCGCTTATTCGCAGAAACCTTTTCGGTTGGCATGGTGAGTTCGTCTATGCCTATTCGTGATGTTGAGTGGTTCTCTGAAGGTAAGGAAAACGGAGTCCTCTTTTCAAATCGCGGTGCCAATGGTATTGATGGCATTATTTCTACCTCCATCGGAATTGCTCAGTCTCTGCGCACTCCGATTGGCGTGTATCTAGGCGATCTGGCGTTTCTTCACGATGGAACAGCACTCATCGGGCTGAAGACTCGTAACCTCAATTTGCGTATTGTGGTCGTTGACAATAGCGGAGGGGGCATTTTCTCTTTTCTTCCTCAAGCCTCACAAGTCAATAAAGACGTGTTTGAAAATCTCTATGGCACTCCACACGGTGCTGATATTGCAATGCTGGCTCGCGCTCATGGAATTGAAGTCCTTGAACCCAAATCGCTGAGTGAATTGAGCGTAGCTATGCAAGGTTCAGGAACTGTCGTCATTTTGCTGAAAACCAATCGAGAGAGCAACGTGAGCATTCACGAACAATTGCATACAGCAATTGCGTCTTCTGTCGATGCGATTACGAATTCATAATTGCGTTCGTCATTGCCTTAAATTTCGCTTCGGTTTCAGCAAGTTCTAATTCTGGTTCACTATCGGCAACAATGCCACCACCCGCAAAGAGACGTGCAGACATGAGGTCTTTGCTGAACTGAGCACAGCGAATAGTGACCGCCCATGTTCCATTGCCTTGCGCATCGCACCAGCCCACAGCACCGCCGTAGCGGCCACGATGCATCTTCTCCACTCGGTTGATGAGGTCGATAGCTTCAGCACGCGGAAACCCGCCAAGGGCAGGGGTGGGGCACAATTCTCGAGCAATTTCTAGGACGTGAGTATCGGGTGCAGACAACGGGCCAGTGACGTGCGTGCCAAGATGCTGAACGTTGGCAACACTCACCACGGATGGTTCAGGTTCCCAGTCGAGATACGAGCACCATTGCAGCAGAGTGTCGTGCACCATCTCTACGACAACACGGTGTTCTATTTGGTTCTTCTTGCTTGCCAATAGATCTGCCGCGTTCCGCGCGTCGGTGGCAGGGTCGCCGGTGCGTGGGGTGGTACCTGCCAAAGGATTGCTATGCACTATTCCTTTTTCCAGCTGAACAAGTAGCTCTGGTGAAGCTCCCACCATATTGTCTAAAGAAAATTGGTAGCACGTTGAATATTGCTCGTGGAGGAACTGCACAACCGAATGGATGTTGAAAGGGGTTTCGGCCTTCAGCTCAATATCTCGAGCAATGACTGCTTTCTCAATCTGCCCGGAACGCACAGCAGCTCGCGCTTCGCTCACAGCAGATAAATAAGTGTTGATTGGGGTCAGAGGAAGATTGCTCAGATGATGAGAACTGTCTTTTTTCTCTGTATCTGGTGGAGGAGACGTCAACATTGATGCAACTACTTTTTCTATGTAATTACGTCGTGCATCATCAGGCATCTGCGTATCTGTGCACACAGTGATGGAGGAGTATCCGTCGCCAAAACGTCGGGCAAATATGTGGGGCACAAACAGGTCTTCTTGCTCTGCTCGTAAGAACGGGAGAAACCCCAGTGCGACAGGACCATCTTCGTCATGCTCGTCGGAGTAGCGATGTTCAATGCCCTGCAGGAACGAATGTATTTGAGAACTCTTGACGCGGGTGAATTCACCCACTGTGGCAATGCCAACGTCACCGTGAATGAAAAGCATTCCGTGAGATCTGGCGATGTTGTGCAAGGCCGGCAGGTTTTCAACTGCAACAGAAGTGGCAATCATTCCAGTCATTATTGATTTCGACTACCAGAGAGAAGCTGTGTGAGCCCGCCGCTGAGTTGCCGATGTTCGGCGTCGCTGAACCCCGCATCGCGCAACATCGCGGTGAGTTCTTCGCGGGGTGGGAGATAGGCGATGCTGCGTGGCAGATAGCGATAAGCGTCTCGATCGGACAGTAAGGCACCAATTTTTGGAACTATCTTTCCAAAATAAATATTGTTGCCGAAGCGGATGATGGGGTTATGTGGAACTCCTACATCGAGCAATACAACGCGACCACCTGGTTTAAGGACGCGAGCTATTTCGACAAAGAATGTCGGTAGGTCAACGAGGTTGCGTAATGCAAAACCGCAAATGACCGCATCAATAGAAGAATTTGGAAATGGAAGCCGCAAAATATCTGCCTGTGTACGAGGTGCGCCAGAACGGTCGTAAGACAGCATGCCGTAAGAAAGGTCGACTGAAATGGCAGTATGACCCAGTTTTTGAATTGGAATACACAGATCGCCGGTGCCGCTTGCGAGGTCAAGAACGCGCGATGGAGCAGAGAGTTGAAGAGCCTCAATTGCTATTTTTCGCCATTTCGTGTCGAGACGGAAGGTCATGACCCGATTGACAAAGTCGTATCGCGAGGCAATGGTGTCGAACATCTCTCTTATTGCTTGTTGCTTCGCTTCGCCTTGGGGAAGCGATTCATGCATTTTATTTCGCCTAAATACCACAACTGAACAATACGACCGTTTCTAAGTTGTTGCACTCTTCTGCGAAGTGACAAGATGACCTATTACGTGGGGTTTTTAAGATATATGGGGTGAACAAAATGATTGATTTTTCGTTTCCGGCTGAGGTAGAAGAAATTCGTCTTAAAGTACGCATTTTTATGGATGAAGTTGTGCGTCCTGCCTGGGATGCAACTGACCAAAGTGACCGCAGTGCTGTCGTTAAAACCATTACTAGCTTGCGTGCGCGCGCCCGTAATGAAGAGCACCTGTGGTTGCCTCATATGCCCGCCGAATGGGGTGGCATGGGTCTGGGTGCCACTGCTATGGCGGCAGTTTCTGCCGAGGCAGCCAAGGTAAGCATTGGGCCCTTTGTATTGAACGCTCAAGCACCAGACGAAGGGAACCAGCACACACTTCAGCACTGGGGCACCCCTGAGCAAAAGGAAAAGTATCTTCGCCCACTATGTGAAGGCACAACTCGTTCATGTTTCGCAATGACCGAACCAGAGGTAGCGGGAAGCGACCCAACGCTCATTAAAACATTTGCTTACCGCGATGGCGACGAATGGGTCATCAACGGCCACAAATGGTTTATCTCGGGTGCACGTGGAGCAAAGTTTGCTCTTCTTATTGCACGTACCGAGGAAGACCCCGATCTTCCACAAGCCGCAAACTCGTGTTTCATTGTTGATTTACCAAACCCTGGCTTCAGAATTGTTCGCGATATTCACACCATGTCGGGTGGCCACAACCACTGCGAAATTATGATTGAAGATCTCCGAGTGCCTGTGGAAAATATGCTCGGTGGCCGCGGGCAAGGGCACTTGCTGGGTCAATATCGTTTAGGGCCTGCTCGTCTTGCGCACTGCATGCGTTGGATTGGTCAGGCTGAGATTGCTCTCGACATGATGGTGAAGCGTTCTCTCGAGCGTTTTTCACATGGTTCTTTGCTGGCAGAAAAGCAAGGCATCCAATGGATGATTGCAGACTCGGCAATGGAGTTGTACCAAAGCAAGTTGATGGTTCTTCATGCTGCGTACAAACTGGAAAACAAACTTGACTTCATCTCAGAGGTTTCGATGGCTAAGCACTTCGTGGCAAATAGTCTGTGGAAAATCACCGATCGCGCAATTCAGGTGCACGGCGCATTGGGCTACAGC
>CAMBPP010000106.1 GCA_945869715.1 Bifidobacterium breve | reverse complement strand
TGAGTGGTGATATCAATGCCGCCATCAAGGTCTTCAAGCACTGCACCACGAATAATTTCTTCTACATAAGCAGGTGGCAAACCGCGGGCATGCAAGTAAGAGTCGAGTTCAGGTGAAATTTGGTGAAAGTGCGTCGTCATAGTTTTTCCTTAACCAACTTCGCTATAGCGAAAGATCATTTCTCCATTGTCACACTGCACAGCAACATGTTGTTGCCATTCATTGCGTTCGGTATCAAAATCTACGCGGCGATGACACCCACGGCTTTCGGTGCGAATTTCGGCAGCACCCACAACAGCGGCAGCGACCATTAACAAGTTCGTTGTTTCAAAGCTCGCAAGCGATGGCACCACATCTACATGGGCACTTTGTGCCATATCGTCTAGCACCTCACGCGCAATAGCAAGCCCACCTGGCTGGCGCAATACACCCACGTGACGGCTCATGGTTGCCCGCAACAAAGTACGTGACGACACATCGAGCAACGCCGGCACTGCTTCGTCGACCACTGCGCACTTTTCAGGAAGTTTCCAACTGAGTTCACGACCCACGCGGGTACCTGCCACCACACCTTCAGTAAGCGAGTTCGATGCCAACCTATTTGCACCATGCACACCGGTGCATGCCACTTCACCTACTGCGTATAAACCAGGCAACGACGTGGTGCCGTTCAGGTCGGCGACAATGCCACCACAAAAGTAATGCGCAGCGGGTGCAACAGGAATGAGATCGGTTGCAGGGTTTATGCCAAATGATTTACATGAAGCAGTAATGCTCGGAAAACGCGTTGCGAACTCTTCACCAATAGAAGTTGCATCGAGAAACACGTGGTCGTCAACGCCACCAGGTGCTTCACTCATGCGTCGTGAAATTGCCGCAGCCACCACATCGCGCGGGGCGAGGTCGGCCAGTGGGTGCACACCTTCCATCACACTCTTGCCTGCGCCATCAACCAACACAGCACCTTCGCCGCGCACGGCTTCGCTAATGAGCGCGAGTTGACCCTTTGCTTCTACCCCTTGCCACAGCACCGTGGGGTGAAACTGAATGAACTCCATGTCGGCCATTGCCACGCCAGCACGAAGTGCAAGTGCCAAGCCATCGCCGGTGACCACTGGTGGGTTAGAAGTTGAAGCAAACACTTGTCCAAGACCACCTGTTGCCACCACCACTGCACGTGCAGTGACATGACCAACATCTATAACAAAACCTGCGGCATCTAAACGTGCAACGCGAATACCTACAGCACGCTTTTCGCCATTGCGACCCACACCTAGCAACACGTCCATCGCAAAGGCGTGTTCCATTACTTCAACACCAGCCAACAACGCCGACTGGTCGAGCGTGCGTTGCACTTCAGCACCCGATTGGTCGCCACCGGCATGCACAATGCGCCTGTGCGAATGCCCACCTTCACGCGTGAGGTCGGGAGCACCATCTGCGCCCGGGTCGAATGCTGCGCCTAAATGCATGAGATACCGAATAGCAGTTGGCGCTTCTTCAACCAAGGTACGCACTGCTTGTTCGTTGCACAAGCCTGCACCTGCGGCCAATGTGTCTTCAACGTGCGCTTCCAAAGAGTCGGTGGGGTCGAGCACTGCAGCCAAACCACCCTGTGCCCACTGCGTGCTTCCCGCGTCGAGTGTTCCTTTAGTAACAAGCAACACATCGCGCACCGGGCGCACTGCCAACGCTGCTGCTAAACCTGCAGCACCACTACCCAGCACCACCACATCAACATCGCGTTCCCACGTAGGCGCAGGAGCAGCAAGTTGAGTGGGGAACAATGCCGCAAAGGGCGACGCTTGCATTTATTCCCCCGTGGGCGACGGCGTGCCCAAGGCAATCATGCGCTCTACCGACTGGCGTGCACTCTGTGCAATGTCGAGTGGCACTGTTACTTCATCGCGGCCTTCGCGCAACGACATGAGCAACTTCTCGGGCGTAATCATTTTCATGTACTTACACACCGCAGCACGGTTGATGGGTTCGAAAATTACGAGTGGGTTCGCTTTACGCAATTGATGCAACATTCCTGTTTCTGTTGCTACCAATACTTTTTTCGCAGTCGTTGTTATAGCAGCCTCTGCCATACCACCCGTGCTCAAAATGCGGGTGCGCCCTTCAGGAATCACACCACTCGATGCCAAGTACAAGGCACTAGTGGCACAACCACATTCGGGGTGAATGAAAAACTCTGCATCGGGCTCGGCCAACACGCGCTCACGCAGCTCGGCACCATTAATGCCAGCGTGCACATGACACTCGCCCATCCAAATGTGCATGTTGTCGCGTTGCAATATGCGTTGCACGTGTGCGCCCAAGAACTGGTCGGGGCCAAAGAGCACTTCTTTGTCGGCAGGAATTGAGGCAACCACTTCCACCGCGTTCGAGCTGGTGCAACAAATATCGGTTTCGGCTTTCACAGCCGCTGTGGTGTTCACATAGCTCACCACTACCGCACCAGGGTGCTCGGCTTTCCACGCCCGCAACTGATCGGCCGACAAGGTTTCAGCAAGTGAACAACCCGCGCGCTCATCGGGAATAAGAATGGTTTTGTCGTACGCCAGAATTTTCGCGGTTTCGGCCATGAAGTGCACACCACAAAACACAATGGTGCTGGCCTTTGAATTCGCAGCAATACGCGACAACGCAAGGGAGTCGCCCACATGATGAGCAACATCTTGAATTTCAGGCATCTGATAGTTGTGAGCCAAAATGACGGCATCGCGCTCGGCGGCAAGCGCCCGCACTTCTTTCGCCCAGTCGGAATTGGCTACAAACGAACTATCGCTCACAACATAAGGCTACGCCCTATGAGGCGAAGAACTCACCCAAAAACTATTCACTGCATCGGCTAACGGGCCTCGTGCTGCACCCGCATCGAGAATGGGGTGCTCATCGTCGTCTTCAAATCGCAATACTGAACCCACCCCAACATCGCTTACCACTACAACTAATCGCACCCGCCGGCGCTCGGGGTGCTCACTTGGCGCAGTGAGATCTCGGTCATCACTCTCGTCGTCGTGACTCGCAGGCAACGGTGCTGCCCAACCACAAGTGACTAATGCTGCTGCATCGAATAACCGCGCACATGCACTTTCCGGAGTATCTAAGAGGTCATAGATGTCGCCATTCTCCAAGATGAAACTGAGCATCAACTCTTCTGTTCCGGCATGTGGGCCAATGTTCACCCCATACAACCGCGCGCTGTCGAGGTGAAACGCCGTGGGCGAATTCAACAACGATTCATGAATGCGATCTTCAACCAATGCAGCAAGATCGACTGGATGTACTGACTCATGTGACTGTGTATATGTTTGCATACCTCAATGTGTGCAAAAGCAGGCCCAGAGGTGCCACAAGTTTTTACCGCAGAAGCGACTGGCATCGGCACAGGTTCTCCTCTACAATGAATTTGTATTCAAAATCCATCTCGATGGGTCCTACAAGGTCAAAGGTGAAAACTGTGAGTCACGTCAATCGCTTGTGGAAGACAAGTGTTGTTGTTATTGCGTTAGTAGCAACAACAGCAGCATGTGGCAAAAGTGAAACCTCGCAAACCCGTAACGCAACGCTCGTTGCAGGAACACCTTGCAAGAAGCCTGGTCAAGTCACCAAGGTGTCTAAACAATCAGTTGTCTGTGCTGCTCTGTCACCAAAAAACATTTGGTATCCGGTATTTCAGGAAAAGAAATGGATCTGTGCAAAATTAGGAGGATCACGGAAACAAAGTGGTATCTATTCTGTTTGCGGTAAAAATAAATCATCAAAGAAGCGTTGGTTTTTGACAATGCCACTGACGTCAAAAAGTAACGCTGGGCTTCCAACAACCGACCAAGATGCTTTCATCAAGTTGACAACAAATCCTGAATTGATTGTCGAGACTTCCCCAACAACACCGATCGCTCCGGCAGCTACACCTTCACAACCAGTAGTAGCCGACAACAAAGTTCTTACAGCCACAAAAAACCCGGAGACCACAACCACACCCGCAACTACAACACCTGCCGTCACTGTTCCTTTTAAACCTGTGTCCATAGTCAACTGGGCGACCACCGGTTCAAACCCACGCGGGATGGCAATTGACAACTTCGGCAACATTTACACCACCAACCGTGTCGGGATGTACTGCCCAAAAAACACGCCAAAAGGCACATGCCCATACTCCGGTGCGGACAACGTTACAAAAATCACGCCAGACGGTATATCCACAATTCTGGGGTCTACCGATTCACAACCACAGGGGATAGCAATTGACTATGCCGGCAACATTTACACCGCCAACAATGACGGGGAAAACGTTACAAAAATCACGCCAGACGGCACATCTGCAATTCTGGGGCCTAACATTTTACGGCCACACGGGATAGCAATTGACAACTTCGGCAACATTTACACCACCAACCCCAGTTCGGACAACGTTACAAAAATCACGCCAAAAGGCGAATCCACAACTTTGGGATCTACCGGCCTAAACCCATATGGGATAGCAATCGACAAAGCCGGCAACATCTACACCGCCAACTTCGGCGAGAACAACGTTACAAAAATCACGCCAGACGGCACATCCACAACTTTGGGGCCTACCGATTCACAACCATATGGGATAGCAATCGACAAAGCCGGCAACATCTACACCGCCAACATCGGCGCGAACAACGTTACAAAAATCACGCCAGACGGCACATCCACAACTTTGGGATCTACCGGCCTTAACCCATATGGGATAGCAATCGACAATGCCGGCAACATCTACACCGCCAACTTCGGCGCGGATAAC
>CAMBPP010000105.1 GCA_945869715.1 Bifidobacterium breve | reverse complement strand
AAGAAGTTCAGGTTGTTTGGCGGCCATGTCGCGTAGGGCTTTGGCCCACTCAAGTGGGTAGCGCTGCACTTTTTGTGGGTTGCCGGCATTGGGGAAATTCCAAATGAGGAAGTCGCCTGCCATAATCCATTTCTTGTCGGGGACCCATGCCCACAAGTGGTCGTCGGTTTCGCCGATGGCGTGGTTGAGTTCTACTGAATGATCGCCGATGGTGAGGATGCGTTGTTCGCGAAAAGACTCAGTTACTTCTAAAACATCGGGTGGAATGAAATGGTTTTTGTCTCCACCAAGGCTGTATTGATGTTCTACGCGAATGCCACCGAATTGCTTGGCGTTAATGAACCGGTTCCAGCCGTCGGTATCGCGGTAGCGCTGTACGCGGGGCGCAATGTTTTCATGACCAATCACTCGTGGGTTGGGAACACCTTTTGCCGCTGCGGCTGCTGCAAAAGCAGGGCTGCCACCAATGTGGTCGGCATGGCCGTGTGTGTAAATGAGATGGCTGACAGGTGTTGAGGTCCACTTGTTGAGTGCCTCAACAACGAGAGGGCCGGTAAAGACGCCAGAAGCATCGAAGCAGGCGAGGCCTTCTGAAGTTTTCCACGCCACGCAGTGGCTGAAACTTTCAACGACGGCAAGATCATCGGAAATTTCCGACAGTTCATTGCTGATTCGGTTAGTAGGACCAGTTCCTGAGTCAACAACTCCCGCGTCAATGATGTGTCGTGAGAGTGCGAGAAGGTCGGCCATATGTGTTTCTTATTTTTTAACTGCGGAAGGTTCTTTAGGAAGCCCGAGAACGCGCTCTCCTAAAATGTTGCGCATCACGTTTGATGTACCGCCCATAATGGTGTAGCCAGGCCCGTACATGAGCCCAGAAGTGACGTCGTCCCACAACATTGCGTTGGCACCAAAAGTTTCAGCAACAAATTGGGCAACACGCCCTTCGTGTTCTGTGCAGAAACATTTTGTGGCAGCAGAGAAACCTGCAGGAGCTTGCTTCAATGTTTCACGCACCACCAAAATGCGACCAATGCGGTAGTCAATCTCGAGTTGCGCAATGGTTTGGCGTACACGTGGGTCTGTTGTGTCGGCGCGTTCGCGAGCCTTGAGATACAGCGCGTGGTTCGATACCAAACGGTCAATGCCACCACGCTCGTGTTCAAGTTGACGCATGGTTTGTTTGAAGGCGCCACCTTGTTCGCCCACCAAGTTTGCTTTTGGTACTCGCACATCGGTGTAGAACACTTCGCAAAAGTGACGGTTGGTGGTCATGTCTTGAATTTCGCGCGCTTCGATGCCGGGCGTATTCATTGGCACAACAATTTCGCTAATGCCTGCATGAGGAGGGCCGTCGGTGCTGGTGCGACAAATGAGATAGCAGTATTGAGCTACTGCGCCGAACGATGTCCAAATTTTTTGTCCGTTAATAACCCATTCATCGCCATCAAGAACTGCACTTGTTTTCAAAGATGCAAGATCGCTTCCGGCATCGGGTTCGCTCATACCAATGCACCAGGTGTCTTCGCCTGACAAAATGCCAGGGAGGAATGCCTTTTGTTGCTCGGGTGTTCCGTAGGCCATGAATGCGGGGCCCATTTGGCGGTCGCCAAACCATGAAGCAGCAATAGGGGCGCCAGCAGCAATGAGTTCCTCACCCACAATGAGCCGGTCGATAGGTGGGCGTCCGCCACCACCGAACTCTTTGGGCCATGTCATTCCAATGAAACCGAGAGCACCGAGTTCCTTCGAGAACTCTTTCGAGTAGCCGTTCATCCATGAGTCGTTGAAGCGGCCATAGCGCTCAACGGCGTCAATGGCAATAGCTCGGGCTTCGGCGCGAAGTGCCTCTTGTTCGGGTGTCCAGGCGAATTCCATGAATGAATGGTAAGCGACACGGCGAGCCCAGCCATAGTGGGGCTCAGAGGACGCCTGAGGGCCCCGAGCGGCTAATGTGTACAAGTACCGTACAAGTGAAACCGTTGCCCCGTTGGGTGGTAACGAGAAGAGAAAGGCCTCCAATGGCAAAGATCAAGGTGGACAACCCCGTCGTCGAACTCGATGGCGACGAAATGACACGCATTATTTGGCAGTTCATTAAAGATCGCCTCATCTTGCCGTACCTCGACATTGAACTTGAGTACTACGACCTCGGTATGGAATACCGTGACCAAACTGACGACCAGGTCACCATCGATTCCGCACGTGCCATCTTGAAGCACGGCGTGGGCGTGAAGTGCGCAACCATTACGCCAGACGAACAACGTGTTGAAGAATTCAAATTGAAGAAAATGTGGAAGTCGCCAAACGGCACCATTCGTAACATTCTTGGCGGCGTTGTTTTCCGCGAGCCAATTATTTGCAACAACATTCCTCGCTTGGTTCCTGGTTGGACCAAGCCCATTGTTATTGGACGTCACGCACACGGCGACCAGTACAAAGCATCCGACTTCAAAGTTCCTGGTGCAGGAACAGTCACCATGACCTACACGCCAGAAGATGGCAGTGCGCCAATGGAACTTGAAGTTGCCAAGTTTGGCAAAGACGGTGGCGTTGCAATGGGTATGTACAACTACAACGACAGCATTCGCGACTTTGCTCGCGCTTCGTTGCGTTACGGTCTCGACCGCAAGTACCCCGTGTACATGAGCACCAAGAACACCATCTTGAAGGCATACGACGGTCAGTTCAAAGATCTCTTTGAAGAAGTGTTTGTGAACGAGTTCAAGCCCGACTTCGACAAGGCTGGCATTACCTACGAGCATCGCCTCATTGACGACATGGTTGCATGCGTCATGAAGTGGGAAGGTGGTTACGTGTGGGCTTGTAAGAACTACGACGGCGACGTACAAAGCGACACCGTTGCACAGGGCTTTGGTTCACTTGGCCTCATGACCTCGGTTCTTTACACACCAGATGGCCGCACAGTGGAAGCAGAAGCTGCTCACGGCACCGTGACACGTCACTACCGCGAACACCAGAAGGGCAACAAGACGTCAACCAACCCAGTTGCATCAATTTTTGCTTGGACCCGTGGTTTGGTGCATCGTGGCAAGCTCGATAACAACCCGAAACTCATCGACTTCGCAACGAAGCTCGAAGAAGTGTGTGTGGAAGCAATTGAAGCTGGCGAAATGACAAAAGACTTGTCAATTCTCATTTCAAAAGATGCACCATGGCTGACCACTGAAGGTTTCTTGGAAGCACTCGATACTCGTTTGCAAAAGAAGATGGCCTAACCGTTATGCGCGCAGTCGTGCTCACCGAGTTTGGCGGGCCAGAAGTACTGCGCTTTGCCGATATTCCTGTACCGCAACCCGATGCTGAAGAAGTGTTGGTTGCGGTACGGGCAACGGCGTTGAATAGGGCAGACCTCATGCAGCGCATGGGGCTCTACCCGAACCCGAGCCCAGTAGAACACGATGTTCCTGGTCTCGAATTTGCTGGAGTAGTAACCGCAATTGGAAGCCGAGTGCGTGAACATGCCGTTGGCGATGCCGTCATGGGCATTGTGAGTGGCGGTGGTTATGCCGAGTACTTAGTAGTGCACGAACGTCAGGCAATGCGCGTGCCGTCGAACATTTCGGTGAACGATGCAGCGGCAATACCTGAAGTTTTCATTACCGCGTGGGACGCACTTGTTGTGCAAGGTGGTCTTACCAGTGGGCGTATTGCATTGGTGCACGCAGGTGCATCGGGCGTAGGTACGGCTGCAATTCAAATTTGTAAAGCCATTGGTGCGCGCGTTGTGGTGACGTGTTCCACCGGAAAAGTGCAAGCTTGCAAAAACTTGGGTGCCGATCTTGTAGTCGATTATTCCACTCAAGATTTCGTGGAAGAAGTAAAGAAGTTCACGAACGGCAAAGGCGTAGACACTATTCTCGACGTCATTGGTGGCGACTATGTTGACCGCAATATTGCTTCACTCGCGCTGAAGGGCTGCATTGTTCAAGTAGGAACCATGGCAGGCCCACCACCAGCAATGAACTTAGGCGGGCTCATGTTTAAGCGGGCGCGGCTTGTAGGAACAGTGCTTCGGGCGCGGCCTCTCGACGAAAAAATCGCTATTAGCCAACGCTTCGCAGCAGAAATGCTGCCGCTATTTACAACAGGTGCATTGAAGCCAGTTATTGACTCACGCTATGAGTTTTCCGACATTGCAATTGCGCATGAGCACATGGCAAAAAATGCCAATGCCGGAAAAATCGTGATTGATATCTCGCGTTAGCGAGCTTCTATTTTTGAGTAATTCCGCTCGTCGGCTCCGGTATAGCGCTGACGTGGACGGCTGATCTTTTGCTCTTTGTCGGAGAGTAACTCTGCGTAATGAGTGAGCCAACCTACAGTTCGCGGAATGGCAAACAACACGGTGAACATCTCTGCTGGGAAACCAAGTGCTTCGTAGATGAGCCCCGAATAGAAGTCAACATTCGGGTACAACTTGCGTGAGATGAAGTATTCGTCTTCCACAGCAGTTTGCTCAAGCTTGAGTGCTATGTCGAGCAACGGGTTCTTTCCTGTTACTTCAAAAACCTCATAAGCGGCTTTTTTAATAATGGTGGCGCGTGGGTCGTAGTTTTTATATACGCGGTGTCCGAAGCCCATGAGCTTGCCATTGCCGTCTTTAACTGACTGCACGAATGCCGGGACGTTCTCTAAGGTGCCAATTTCGCGGAGCATATGGAGCACGGCTTCATTAGCGCCACCGTGGAGTGGGCCATAGAGGGCCGAAGCGGCTCCTGCAGCAGCAGAATAAGGGTCTGACTGAGACGATGCAACGACGCGCATTGCGGTGGTGCCGCAGTTCT
>CAMBPP010000104.1 GCA_945869715.1 Bifidobacterium breve | reverse complement strand
TGAAATTTTTAGCCGTTTCACCAGAGGCCGTAACGCCGCACGTGGAACCGGTTCTGGTCTTGGTCTAGCAATTGCAATGGAACACGCAAAAGTAATGAATGGAAACATCGCGATTTCTGAGCACTCACACAATGGCAAGTCGGGTTTACGATTCACGGTCACCATGCCAGTGGAAAGTGATGTGACATGAATATGAAAACAATGCCTTTCTTTCTGGTAGCTCTTTTGAGTACCTCAATAATGAGCGCCTGTGGACCCAGCCCCGATTCGACTGCACGCATTCTGACCGACGTACCTTTCGGACTAGATCAAACCACCACTACGTCTACAACGATGCCTTCCCCAACAACAACTAATCCAGAAACTGAACTGACGAACCAAGTTTCTTTGTACTACGTTTCCACTAACAGGCTCGTCAGCAAGCAACAGAGTGTGAAACAAGAATTCTTCGCGCAAGATGCAATTGATACCCTTCTCGCAATTCGCCCCGAACGTGAAGAAAATAGCTATTCACGCAGTGCGATTCCCAAGAACTTAAGCCTGACGGTAGAAGTCACTCGTGGTCTTGCTGTTGTCGATGCAAACAAGTCGTTACTTGAAATTGTTACAACTCTTGAACAGCGACTCGCAATTGGTCAAATTGTTCTCACACTTACGTCTCTACCTGGTATCGGACAAGTGCTGTTTACAGTAGACGGGGTACCTCAATCTGTTCCTCGCGGAGCAGGCGATACCGCAAAGGCCAACCAACCAGTTGCGTACGATGACTATGTGAGTCTTCTACTCACATCGTCGGCTTCAAGTCCACTTTTTATTGCGCCCCAAAATGATGGGCTAGTACCCTAGGCGCTCAACACGATCTGCTTTTTGTTGCCAGTTTTTGTCGACCACAACGTGTAGTTCAATAAACGCACCTGGCGCCATTTGCATCCGCACTCGCTCACCTACTTGTTTCAAGATCGCACCTTTTTTGCCGATGACCATGCCTTTTTGACTGTCACGCTCTACAACGATCTCACAGCGCACACGAGGCCATTCCCATTCCGTCACTCGCGTTGCGATGGAATACGGCAACTCGTCAAAAACGAGAGCAAGCAGTTCTTCACGAACCAATTCAGCGACCCATTCGGCTTCTGGAGTGTCTCGCACTTCGTTGGGTGGGTAGTACATGGGGCCCTCTGGCAGTGCTGCAAGAAGAGCAGACTTTAGGGCATCAACACCTTCTCCCGATTTTGCAGAAACGGGGAAATATTCTTCTGCGTTCAGAGCAGAGAGCTTGACGAGCTGCGACAGCACTTTTTCGCGAGATGCAATATCGACCTTGTTAATAATGACGAAAAACCGCATTCCATCTCGAGCCAAGTTCACATTGTCGACCACCCACTGGTCGCCGCTACCAAAGCTTTGAGTTGCATCAATAACCAAACAAGAGATATCTACATCATCTGAGCTGGCAAGCGCGGTTGCATTCACGCGCTGACCGAGGGCGCTGACAGGCTTATGGAGTCCTGGAGTATCAACAAAGATCACTTGTGCCGGAGGCACTGTGAGAACTCCGTGAATACGGTGCCTCGTCGTTTGGGGCTTATCAGAGACAATGCTTACTTTTCTTCCCAAAATAGTGTTGACCAGTGACGACTTTCCTACATTGGGCCGCCCCACAAATGCGACGAAACCACTATGCGTAACACCAACGTTGTCCATAGACACTTATTTACCTGCTAACAATTGAAGAATAGGACCAAAATCAGCGAGCCCTGATTCAAAGACGGTGTAGTGACTAATTCCTGTTTCAACACGACGTTGAAGAATTTGTTCAGCGCACTGCTCTACTGTTCCCAATACTACGTGAGGTATGGCAAAAACATCATCTTGACGCTCCAGCCCGTATCCACGAGCCAACTTTTCAATAATTGGCTGTCGATCGTTCGTAATAAATACATTCGTCAAATTCGTATGCAGTTCAATTTCACCCATACGGCTACCTGCAGCTTCACGCACCCATTGCAGCTTTTCTAACGTTGCTGCACCTGTTGCATTTGCTGCCGACTCACGACCAACTTTTCCAGCAGACATGTTGGGAACCAAGCTCACAATGTTGGCTACACGAGCCGCATACGACAGCACTCGTTTTCCACCACCACCTATGAGCAATGGCGGATGAGGCTGCTGCACTGGCAATGGGTCATTTGCTAATTCATTGAGTTGGTAATGCTTTCCGGAAAATGAAGCCGATGGAAGTGTCCAACAGGCTCGAAGAATCTCCACGGCCTCCATCAGTTTTTCAATTCGTTCTCCTGCTGCGGGAAACGCCTGACCTAACGGTTCATGATCGGCAGGCAACCACCCTGCACCAATTCCCACTTCTAAACGCCCGTCAGATATCAGATCGATAGTCGCTAGGTCTTTTGCCAAGAGCGCCGGATGAATACTTTCATTGTCTAATACAAGTGAACCGAGTCGCAGGCGTGATGAAATTTCTGCTGCACTTGCTAGAGCAGCAATGGGGCCAAAACCCCTCGTTCCACGATGCTGTGGCACATGTAGAACATCAAAACCCATGTCGTCTATTTGTCGCACCAAAGAGCGCCAGCCCTGAGCACTTGAGGACCCACTCGACATCACACTAAAACGAAAGGGACGCGGGGCAGATGACAGCGGTGCGGTGCTCACAACTGACAGACTAAAGCCATGACATCCTTAGACCCTCGTCGGTGGTTCGACCGCATGCACCCACAAACGCTGCAAATTGCAACGTGGCTCCTCTACCTCAATGGCTTTTTCGACGCAATTGCCGTTCTCGACACCACGGGCTATCTCGGCTACTTACGCGTGCGCTACGGCTTCGGTATTGTGCTTGGCCTCTTGCTCATCGCTGCATCAGCCGGAAGTGGCTGGCTCATGGCTAACGACCGTAAATGGGGCTACTACCTTGCCATTGGCGCAGCATTTGGGCCCTTCGTCCTGCGATATTTCGCCTTTCGCGATGCTCCAGTTTCCTTCTTCGACAAACTCACTGGCGGAAGCTCACTGAGCACAATTTTTGAGGTGGCCCTCATTGCGCTTTTGCTTCATCCTCAAAGCAGAAATCATCAACGCATTTGGTTCAAGTAGCCCAAATTTAGAGTTCTCTCGCTCTTTACTTGGCGTGACAGAATATAGATATGACAACGCAGCAACCAAAGATCATTGCAGGAATCGACGGCCTGAAAGCCGAAGTAGGAAACCACCTCGGCTACAGCAGTTACCTCACCATTTCCCAAGAACGCGTCAACCAATTCGCCGAGGCAACGGGTGACTTCCAGTGGATTCACGTTGATGTTGAGCGTGCGAAGACCGGACCATTCGGTGGCCCAATTGCCCACGGATATCTCACCTTGTCGCTTGGTCCAGTCTTTTTGCCGGAAATCTTTGCTGTCAGCGGCATCTCGATGGGCGTTAACTACGGTGCAAACAAAGTTCGCTTCATGTCGCCTGTGCCAGTAGGAGCTCAGCTACGTGCCGGAGCAAAACTCATGAACGTCGATGAAATTGCTGGCGGTGCGCAGGTCACTCTAGAAATCGTGTTTGAGTGTGAAGGCGCTGCAAAGCCATCTTGCGTTGCAGAAGTTATTTTGCGTTACTACGTGTAACGAACTCTGGCATCACTTCGGTAGCTAAACGCTCCATCGACTCTGTGTCGGGGTAATCGGCGCACCACGGAATAAAACCAGTACAACCGAGTTCAACGTATGTTGCAATTTTTTCTGCAACCTGCTCTGGAGTACCCACGAGGTTTCCTTCTCGCCATGACTCAACTGGCTCACCCCACAAACCGCCGGTTGCTCGTTCGGCAAGTTCTTTTTCAGTTGAACGAATAAACACTTCAGGAGACCAAGTTTTGCGAATGGTTTCTTCATTGCGGCCTACCGCTGCACAATGTTCTTTCAAAATATTGCGCTTGCGCTCCCATACAGTGGGGCTCCCACCAAAATTGGAACAGTCGGCATGCTCAGCTACTACGCGAAGCGTCAATTGTTCTCCACCTCCACCAATCCAAATAGGAGGATGAGGAGACTGCAACGGTTTCGGGTCGCAGTTAGCACGCACAAGCTTGTAATAGTTCCCGTCGTAAGTGGTTTCAGCTTGCGTCCACATTGACTTCACAATTTCAACGCTTTCTTTCAACATGCCAATGCGATCTTTTGGTTTCGGGAACGGGTATCCATAACCACGGAATTCATTTTCGTACCATCCCGCACCAATTCCCCATTCCAGGCGACCACCTGAAATGACATCGATAGTAGAGGTGATTTTCGCCAGCAAAGCGGGTTCGCGATAGCCATTACAACCGACCATTTGACCTAGTCGTATGCGTGATGTGCGCTGCGAAATGGCCGCCATGGTGGTCCAACATTCAAAAACAGATTCTTGCGCTGGGCGCGGCACATTATGGAAATGGTCGTACACCCAAATGGAGTGGTAACCAAGTTCCTCTGCGCGCACCGCAACATCAACACATGTCTGCCATTGCGCTTCGGCGCCCTCTATAGAAGACAACTCCATCTTCCAGCCTTGCGGCATGAAGACACCAAAAATAAGATCGTTGCTGTACATAGGTTCCTAGCGCTTATTGACAAATCACTTTAGAGCGGAAGATCTCCAGTTGCCTTAGTGGTGCTACCGAAATCTTTATAAGCAGCAATAGTTCGCTGAGCAATACGCATTTGATGAATTTCATCGGCACCATCGGCGAATCTGCTCCAGCGCGCTTGGGTCAGCATGCCCGCAAGTGGTGTGTCGGTGCTATAGCCCAATGCTCCATGCACCTGAATTGC
>CAMBPP010000103.1 GCA_945869715.1 Bifidobacterium breve | reverse complement strand
GCCTTGAACGCGATGCGTTTGTTGCGGGCGCGCGTGCACTGTTGTTTCCTAGTCAATACGAAGGCTTCGGAGCGCCGCTCATTGAGGCCATGTCGCTTGGTGTTCCTGTGGTGTGTGCCAATACAGCAAGTCTCCCTGAAGTAGCAGCTGACGCTGCATTGGTGTTGCCGCTCACGCTCGATGCGTGGGGTGAAGTGCCAAACATTCTTGACAGCACATCTGCAGAGCTCGTGCAACGCGGGTATCAGCGAGTGCAACATTTCTCACTTGCAGAATCGGGCAATGATCTGGCTGCAACATATGAAAGCATGTTGAAATGAGTGTTCGTCCAATAGTGGTGTTGTGTCCACATTTTGCACCCGACACTGCGCCAACTGGGGTTGTAATGACCCGCATTGTTGAAGAACTTGTACAACGTGGTCACGAAGTACACGTGGTTACGTCATTGCCTTGGTATCGCCAGCACCAAGTAGAAAAAGAATGGCAAGGCAGAGGAAAGAGTTGCGAAATCACTCCGTGGGGGTCCATCACACGCGTTTCTCCTTTTGCTGGGAAAGATAAGTCTCACATTGCGCGTCGGGCTGTTGGCTTCGTTGGTTTCAGTGCGCTCCTTGGTATTCGCGGAATATTTGCCGGGGGTGTTCGGCGCCGAGCACATGCTGTCATTGCAATGTCGCCACCACTTACCTTGGGTCTCACCGGATGGCTGGTGGCTCGACTGCGCCGAGCTCCATTGGTTTTCAACATTCAAGATGTGTTTCCCGATGCTGCTGTTGCTACAGGAAAAATAACCGACAAACGTGTTATTTGGCTGGCGCGCTGGCTCGAGCGCACGAGTTACCGCGCAAGTGATGCAGTGGTGGTGTTGTCAGAAGACCTACGCAAAAATCTTGTAGCAAAAGTATCTCCACGTGTCGCGCAACGCATCCATGTCATTGCCAATTTTGTTGACTCAGAAAATATTGTTCCACGCTCTATTGCAACCCCATATCGCAAAGAACACGCTGGCAATGCCGACACTGTGGTGATGTATGCCGGCAATGTGGGCTTTTCGCAATCAATTCATTTGCTCATTACCGCTGCACGAGCGTTGCCGCGTGTCATGTTTATTGTGAATGGCGAGGGTTCCGCACGCGGTGAGCTAGAGGCGCAAGCGCAAGGTGTCTTCAATATTCGGTTTGTGAATTATCAAGATGCGAGTCGACTCAGCGAGGTATTGGCCAGTGCCGATGTGCATGTGGTGCCGTTGAAGGCGGGCCTCGGTGCGGTGAGCGTGCCATCAAAGGCTTATTCCATCATGGCCGCGGGGCGCCCGCTATTGGCTGCCATCGATGCAGACAGCGAAGTCGCTCGCATTGTGGAAAATGTGGGTAACGGACGTGTGGTTGCTCCCGACGAGCCAGAAGCATTTATTGCCGCACTCTCGTCAATGTTGGAAAATCGCGATGCGATGGCAGAGATGGGCGCAAAAGGTCGGTCATGGGTGGTGGAAAATGCGTCTCCCCAAGCGGTGGGCGAGGCCTATCACCAACTCTTGGGCACCATGTCGCCTGCGGAATCGCTGTAAAACCGCTCTTCAGCAGATAACCTCGTGACTTCGTGGGTAAATCATCTTCAGCCAAAAAAGTCGCCCGACTGGCTCAAAAGGGCAAAGGGAAAAAAGTCCGCTTTCAGGGTGGAACATTTTTTCCTGCAGTCATTGTTGTTGTGCTCCTTGTGGGCCTGAGCCTCGTGGCCTACGCCCGGCAAAGTGCCCCAAGTGGTAACGAAGCACCAACCACTAACGACCACTGGCACGTTTCATACGGCTTCTATGGTTGCGACAAGTACCTTCCTAACCTCATTGGCAACAAAGAAGATCCCGTCGATCCAAACTTTATCAAGTACGGCATTCACAGCCACGATGACGGAGTCATTCACTGGCACCCATCAGGTCTCGCAACAGGTAGTCGCGCAAAATTTGGGCTCTTTTTCACCGTGTATGGCATCAAAGTCAGCGACACAAAATTGGAGTTCCCAGCCGATCAACAAACCGGCATGGTGTACGAAGAGGGCGAAACAAAGTGCTACAAGAAAGACTCTGAGCTTCGCGCTTACGTCTGGAATCGGTACGACAAGCCTGAAGATCGCAAAATGCTCATTACCGACTTCAAGAATATTCGCATCGACCGCGATGGCATGGTTGTAGTTATTGCATATATGCCAAAAGATGCAGGTCCTCCAGCACTTCCAGAATCGGCAGTCAACTTGCCTGAACTGGGAGCTGCCGATGGCGGTGGTATGACGACGACCACAGTTTCTGGCGGGACTACCACCACCGTTGCTGGAGCAACAACAACCACGGCTGCAACCGCTGCAACCACCACAACGGTTGTCGCGAACTCCACTACAACGACAAAGGGGTAACACGCCGCCCATGGATGCTGTCATCCTGGTCGGTGGGTTTGGTACGCGGCTTCGCCCGCTCACACTCACCACTCCTAAGCCACTGTTGCCGGTAGGCAATATTTCTATTCTGGCGCGGGTCATTGCGAGTTTGGAAAAAGCTGGGGTCACACGGGCCGTTCTCGCCTTAGGTTTTAAACCGCAACCATTTATAGATGCATTTCCTGGAAACCAATGTGGTGGAGTGCACCTTGAATACGCTGTGGAACCTGAACCCCTCGACACCGGTGGAGCTATTGCTTTCGCTGCACGCTTTGCTGGCATCTCACAAACTTTCATTGTGGTCAATGGCGATGTTCTCACCAGCCTCGATGTGTCAACACTTGTGGCGTTTCATGAAAAAAGCGCAGCAGAAGGCACGCTGCATCTGACCCCAGTTGAAGACCCGTCACAATTTGGTGTGGTGGAAACGGCAGCAAATGGACAAGTAACACGCTTTGTAGAAAAACCAGCCCCTGGTGAAACAACAAGTTTCAACGTCAATGCCGGAACCTATGTGCTTGAACCGTCGGTCATTGAACGCATCGCTGTGAATCAAAAAATATCTATTGAACGTCTTGTATTTCCAGCGATGGTTGCGCAAGGCACGTTGTTTGCGATGCCAACAAACGATAGTTGGGTCGATACGGGCCGCCCAGAAACCTACATTGCGGCAAATATGTCGACTGTGGAAAATGTGCAAGGCAACAAGTTGGTGCACGAGGCAAGCAGGGTTGCGGCAACTGCAACAATTGAACAATCGGTGGTGGGGCCTCTGTGTGTGGTGGGTGAATACTCGCATTTATCGCATTCTGTTGTTATTGCTGGTGGCGAAATTGGCGATTCCACGCACATAGAAAACAGTGTCATTATGGGTGTTGTGGGCAGCACTGCACAATTGAAAAATTGCATCATTGGCGCCGATGGCGTGGTGGAACAAGGTGAAGTATTGAACAACGTGAAGCGGCCCGACCCGGACGGCGTTTAGTGCGCTTTTTAGTTTGCGGTGGCGCTGGTTTTATTGGGTCACATGTAGTTGATCGTTTGTTGTCTGAAGGGCACGCAGTAGAAGTTGTTGACAACCTGAGCACGGGCTCCTTTTCCAATTTGCATCAGGCGCGCCTCTCGGGTGGCGATCTGAAAATTCACAATATCGATGTCACTACCCCTGAATTTCTTGATCTCGTGTCGTTGCGTCGCCCCGAAGTTATTTTGCAACTCACCGCGTTGTCGCCAAGTGCAGCGCACTCCACACTCGCCCTTTCTTCTGCACCCGCAGTTGTTGCGGCGTTAGAAGCAGCTCGCTTGTTCGGTGTAAAAAAAGTTGTACTAGGGGTGCCTGCGCATTTGCTCTATGGAGAAGTGCCGGTACGTGAAATTCCTATTAAGGAAGGTCGTGTCAGTGAACCCATCAGTGTTCCACACGTCATTACACGCACACTATTGCAGTTGCTTGCTGTGTATCGCGAAGTGCATGCGGTAGAATACACAGCACTTGCAATTGCCAATGTTTACGGCCCACGTCAACGAGCAGAAGACGGGGTAGTAGCGGCCTTTGCAACAGCGCTTGCTAACAACGAAGCACCTGAATTTTACGGGGCAGGAAAACAAACGCGAGATTTCATTTTTGTTGAAGATGTAGTTGATGCATACGTGAAGGCAGCCACAAAAGGCGATGGCCTGGTGATCAATATTGGTACTGGTGTCCAAACGAGCATTGCTGCATTGTGGAAAGAGATGAGCGCGAGCTCAACATTGCAACCAGTAGTAGGAAAACATCGACCAAGTGACATCACGCGCTTTGCGGTTTCGCCTGTGCGTGCACGTATTCAGCTTGCCTGGGCGCCTTTTACTTCGTTATCTCAGGGCTTGGCAACTGTTTTGCCGCAGCTCTAATGCCTTTTAGCGAAAGAGATCTTCGCTGGGGTTACGCACAATTTCATCCATGCTCGACTCGCGAAACCACGCTACATCTGCACCGCGAACAACGCCCACAGGTATACCATTTGATTTGCCCATTACCAGTTCTGCTGCACAAGCAAGTTCGTCGGCAACGGCAATTTCAGTTACCTGCATCACGCGGCCAAGTGCATCGGGTGTGCCGCGCAGGTCGAGCACGCCGGCAATGCCCGCAACCCCAATTGCCACATCGGTAACCCCTTTGCGCCATGGGCGCCCAAAGGTATCGCTCACAATGACTCCAACATTCACGCCCAGTTTTGCTTTCACGATGTCGCGAATGCGCCGCGCAGAGCGGTCGGAGTCGATGGGTAAAAGAGCAGCTTGACCGCGTTCCACATTTGATAAGTCGATGCCGCTGTTAGCACACACAAAGCCATGCCTGGTTTCGGTAATGATGAGGTCACCTCTACGGCGCACAATGCGTACAGCTTCTTCTTCAACAAGAACTTTGTGTGACAGTGGGTCGTCGGGGTCAATTTCAACGAGCCGACCTTCTGCTTTCGACACAATTTTTTGTGTCACTACCAAAACATCGTTGTCGAGAAGTGGCCCATTGGGTTCGCCCGAGCATGCCTCAACAATGATGTCTCCTAGTTGCATGCCGGGAAT
>CAMBPP010000102.1 GCA_945869715.1 Bifidobacterium breve | reverse complement strand
GTGTGATGCTTGTGGAAGCAGTGTGGGCCCAGTGGCACCCGCGCTTTCAACGCTTAGTTGAAGTGGTACGTAGTGGGGCAATAGGTGACGTTGAAGCAATTACTTCACGATTTACGTTTATGTCTGACATGACCAATAACTACCGTCTCAACCCGCAAATGGGTGGAGGTGCACTTCTTGATGTGGGGTGTTACCAAGTGCACGCTTGGGCAGCACTCACCGGAGGTGCTGGTGTGTGTGCCCTTGGAGGTGTTCATAGGGAACTTGGTGCAACTGGAATTGACCTCACCACGGAAGTTGCAGCAGTGGCTAATGGAACCGCCACGGTGCGGGCCATCAGTTCGTTTGCTTTGCCTGCATCGCAAGAACTTGAAGTGCGTGGGTCGTTGGGAAGAGCGCAGATGGGCGAGGGTGAAGCGTTCTCTTCGTGGAATGAAGCCACAACGCTCGTGTTAAACGGTGAAGTAGAACACTTCGCGCCAGTCCATGCATTTGAAGTGATGGTAAACAATGTCAGCCAGTTAATAATGGGCGAGAGTGGTTGGTGTGTTGCACCGGAACAGTCGATGCGCGTGGCTGAGATTCTTGACGATATTCAAAGTTATTAGTGAAGTAGGTAACAATGGCTAGTGAACGAGCACTCCATAACATTTCTCTTTTAGAAGGTTTAGCGACAACGCGTTCCATTCGGCGCTACACCAATGAGCCCATTCCCGAAGATACGTTGCGCGACATTATGTTTGCTGCAACGCGTGCACCAAGCGGTTCGAATCGTCAAGGATTTCGATTCATGGTGTTTACCGACTCACCACAGTCGCTTGAAGTGAAAAAACTCATTGCCAAAGGTGCACAAAAGTTGTGGTCTCAAAAAAGCGTGAACGATGGGTATGACGCAGGTAGTGCAGTACGTGAAGATTCTCCGAAGGCGCGCATGGCTCGCACAATGGATGAGTACGTAACGAACATGCCCAATGTTCCCGTGCTGGTGTTGGGTTGTTTAGTGCGCCATCGCGAGCCAAACCCCGAAGAGGGTGCATCGGTGTACCCGGCATGTCAGAACTTGCTGCTTGCTGCTCGTGCGCTGGGTTATGGCGGAGTGCTTACTGGTTTTCATGGCTTTGTCGAAAAAGAGTTACGCGAACTCTTAAACATTCCGCAGGGAACTGCCATTTCAGCAACCATCACATTGGGTAAACCTGCAGGTAGTCACGGCCCAGTGCGGCGTGCGCCGATGAAAGAACTCATTTACGGCGACACGTGGGGTGAAGGCGCATCGTGGGCAATTGACCCGCCAGGTACACAACACACCGAGCGTTACATCGAAAAGAAAAAAGAGAAATAAAAAAGCCGCGGGCTCACGTTGTTACACGTAGGCCCGCGGCTTTAAAGACGGAAATTACTTTTTCTTAGCAGCCTTCTTGACTACTTTTTTCACAACTTTTTTCGCTGGTGCTTTTTTAGCAGGAGCTTTTTTAGCAGGTGCTTTCTTGGCTGGTGCAGGAACAGCTTTGCGAACTGTGTTCACTTTTGGTGCAGCAGCAACGCCAAGTGCGATGTCTTTGAAGCCCTTGAGTGCAGTGATCTTGGCAACTGTTTTTGCCTTCACTCTGATTTGTTCACCTGTGGCTGGGTTACGCGCCATGCGAGCAGGACGCTTGATTTTTGCAAATTTGGCGAACCCTGAAATGTTCACGATCTCGCCCTTGGCGACATTCGCGAGGATCACGTCAATGGTGCCTTCTACGAGTTTGGCCGCTGTCTTATTATCGACTTCGGTATGGGTGGCTACGGCTTGGATGAGTTCACGCTTCTTCATGACTTTTAATGTATTGCAAACGAACACGCCGATCGTGGATACTTCGCAAGGGGGAGTCAAAAGGGGCGTAAAAGTAGGGCTAATTTTCGTAGTAGATTTTCACCCATGATCAGAGTCAGTGTTTTGTACCCATCCGGCGAGGGGTCAACTTTTGACCACAACTATTACCGCACTGTGCATGTGCCAATGGCGGTGAAGGGGTGGAACCCAGTGAGTACACAAATTGATAAGGGCGTTTCTGGCCCGTATGAAGCCGCAGTACATTTTGTTTTTCCCACGGTCGCTGCATTTGAAAATGCTATGGGAATGCCCGTAACGGCCGATTTAATGGCAGATTTGCCTAATTACACCAATATTTCTGCTGTAATTCAGGTGGCCGAGATTGTCGAAGAGTAATCAGACAACGGGTCTTTTTGATGAAGTGAGTTTTCTCCACGGCAAGCCAATGCCGAATCGCTTCATGCTTGCCCCACTCACCAACCAGCAAAGTCATGACGATGGCACGTTGTCGGAAGATGAAAAAAACTGGCTCACCATGCGCGCTCAGGGTGGCTTCGGGCTCACTATGACATGTGCCGCTTACGTCCAAAAAGTGGGCCAGGGTTTCCCTGGGCAACTCGGTTGTTTTGGCAAAGAGCACGTTTCTGAGTTGCGAGTGCTGGCCAGTGGAATTAAGAAAACGGGCAGTTTGGCTTTTGTGCAACTGCACCACGCCGGCAACCGCTCGCCCGAAAAACTCATTGGCGCGCAACCCGTGAGTGCGTCAGACGACCCAGAAACAGGTGCCCGTGCACTCACTACTGAAGAGGTGGAACAAGTCATTGAAGACTTCATTGCCGCAGCTGTGCGTTGTGACAATGCAGGTTTCGATGGCGTGGAATTACATGGTGCACACGGGTATCTCATTTGCCAGTTCTTGTCAAGCGAGCTCAATACACGTACCGACCAATTTGGTGGCTCGCTAGAAAACAGAGCGCGTGTGTTGATGAACATTATTAATGGCATATACACACGTTGTCGGCCCGAGTTCACTGTTGCTGTGCGTTTGTCGCCAGAACGATTTGGAATGAAGGTTGCTGAAATTTGTGAGCTGTACTCATGGTTGGTGGCGAGTAAAAAGGTTGACATCATCGACATGTCAATGTGGGATGTGAAAAAAGAAGCACGCGATGAAGGCTATGTAGGGCAAAAACTCATTGATATTTTTGCGGCATTACCACGAGGTGACGTGCGCCTTGCCGTTGCCGGAAAAATGATGGACCCTGCCGATGCTGAGTTTGCTTTGTCGTCGGGCGCCGACATTGTTGCTTTGGGCCGCGCGGCTATTTTGCATCACAATTATCCCAACATGTACAAAGCCGACCCTGCTTTCATTCCACGTCGTACTCCGGTGTCTCGCGAGGTACTGAAATCGGAAGGACTCTCCGATGGGTTCGTGGAATATATGAAAGCGTGGGCCGGCTTCGTAGCCGAATAGTTGGGCTCATCATTTCTGTCTATTCGAGTGACAAACCGACGCTCTCGGCCTCGGCAGCAAGTGAGATCCACTGCTCCTCTGCTTGTTGAACAGATACTTGTGTTTGTGCAAGTTGTTCACTGAGCTTTGTTAGTAGCGGAACGTCGTTGCCCGCCGTTGCGAGCTCAATTGTTAGAGCGTCTTGTTTGGCTGTCGCTTGTTCCATTTTGCGCTCGGCCTCGCCAATGAGTCTGCGAAGTGTGCTCGGGCTCTTTGTTGATTTCTTTGGAGCGACTGGTGCTGTTTTCTCAACAGACTGTTGGACAATTCTGTGTGATTTTTGTGGCGCGGCTTGAACCTTGCCACGGTTTGCTAGCCAGCCGGCAACGCCACCACGTACCAGTGCCGCTCCGCCAACGCCGTCGAGTGCAAGTACTTCAATAACTGTTCGATCGAGAAAAACACGGTCGTGGCTAACCACGACAACAATGCCCGGCCAGGTGTCGAGGTATTCCTCTAGTGCGCGCAGCGTGTCGAGGTCGAGGTCGTTCGTGGGTTCGTCAAGCAGCAGCACATTGGGTTGTTCAACAAGTGTGAGAAGAAGTTGCAGACGTCGGCGTTCGCCACCCGACAATGTGTGAATAGGCGCAAATTGCGCATCGCCATCGAACCAGAACTGGCGCATGAGGTTGTTGTCTTCAACGGAAGGCGCACCCTTATCGCCAGTCACTGCATCGCGCACGCGCTGGTTCACATTGAGGTCGCGACCAAGTTGGTCGTAGTAGCCCACTTTCACCGTGCGGCCAATTTCAATGCGGCCTTGCGATGGAGTGAGACGGCCTGCAATGAGATCGAGCAGAGTGCTTTTGCCGGCACCATTCGGCCCAACAATTCCTAAGCGGTCACCAGGTTCTAATTCGTGCGTGAAAGGAGAAAGTACCAACACGCCTTCTGTGGAACTACCTGGTGCAGGCCACGAAAAACTTACGGCATCAAGTTCAACACCTTTTGAACCGAGCCGTTGACTACCCAACGACAAACCGAGTTCACCTTGCCGTGCTGCTGCCTCGGGGCGTTGGCTCACAATTGCTTTTGCTGCATCAACACGAGCTTTTGGTTTTGTGGAACGTGCGGGTGCACCGCGGCGCAACCATGCGAGTTCTTTCGTGGCTAAGTTTTTACGCACTTGTTCATCGGTAGCTGCTTGTGCTTCACGTTCAATACGTGCTGCAAGATACGCCGCATAGCCAGAGCCTGCATGTTTGCCGAGTGGAACATGCAAGTACGCCTTGCCGCGATCGATTTCTAAAACTTTTGTGGTGACATGGTCGAGCACGTGACGGTCGTGCGTTACCAAAATAAGACCGCCAGAAAAGTTGGCGAGCCACTCCTCTAAGTATGCAATGGCATCGAGGTCGAGATGGTTGGTGGGCTCATCTAAAATGAGTGCATCCCATTCAGCAACGAGAAGTTGGGCAAGTGCAACACGTTTTTGTTGCCCGCCAGACAGTTCGTCGGTGGGCGAGTCGAGAAGTTCCGACATTCCGAGACGATGCAATGCCGCTTCACCTTTCCAACCTTCGCCAACGGCATCGCGCACGGAGCCTTTGGGTAAAACAGGTAACTGAGGAAGAACGCCAATGCGCGTGCCACGGCCAAGGCGCACCACACCGGCATCGGGTTCAAGCTCGCCGCTGATAATGCGCAATAAGGTGCTCTTGCCACAACCATTGAGCCCCACCACGCCAACGCGGTCGCCGTCGTTCAAGGTAAGGGAAACATCGGCAAAGAGGGGTCGGTTCGGCCGTGTGGCTTTTAAACCTTGGGCATCAATCAAAATCACTGGCTCAGGCTAAGGGCTACAGACCAAGAGCGGGGGGTGACTAGCACGAGGGGCCAGAAGGCTCTAGTCTGAACTTAGATTTATTGATAGGGGATTACCATGA
>CAMBPP010000101.1 GCA_945869715.1 Bifidobacterium breve | reverse complement strand
TAATGGGTGTCGTTGAGTTGAACGGGCATTTTTAGAACTGAACATGGTTTTACTCTAGATGGAAATAGGCCCATTGGGTAGTCAGGCCGGCGGTGGAATAATTCAACCCATATATAGGGTGAGTAAAAGGAGAGTGCGATGACGACCTCGACGGTTCCCATGGAACAAGCAGTTCAGGCAATTCGACCCACCGATACTCTTGCCGTGCCACTAGGGACGGGTGTGCCCGGAGCCTTTTTGCATGCTTTGGGCGAACGCACAGACTTTGTTGACCTGCGGGTATCAGGGGCTTTGCTTCCCGATTTGTTCGCACTTTTCATGCAACCAACGGTGCATCTACAAAGCGGGTTTTTTGGACCCGCCGAGAGGTTTCTACGCGACAGTGGCGCCGATGTTGATTTTGTGCCTGCCGACTTTCGCCGCTTTGCTCCTGTACTAGCGCGCAAAAAACCACGAGTGCTTGCCGTTGCGGGCGCAATGCCCGTCGATGGATGGGTGAGTTTGTCGCTCCATGCTGGTGCGATAACCGATGAAATAGAAAAGGTCATTGCCGACCCGGAGCGAGTGCTCATTGTGGAAGTGAGCCCGCACTACCCGCGAACTCTTGGTGCCGATAAACGTGGCGGAAAATATGCGCACCGCGTGCATGTAGACAACATCAACTATTTGGTGGAGTCAGATCGTGAACCACTCAATTTGGCCGATGTTGTTCCTTCAGAAGCCGAAATGAAAATTGCCGAAATTGCGATGCAATACATTCACGATGGATGCACATTGCAAACAGGTATTGGTGGTGTTCCTAACCACATAGCAACGCAGCTTGCTTCAGGTTCTGGCGATGACTACGGAATTCACTCAGAAATGTTTACGTCGGGTTTAATGCGTTTGCATATGTCGGGGAAAGTAACGAACAAAAAGGGAACTGAGTTCGATGGATTCTCGGTCACTACTTTTGCAGCGGGAACTCCCGACTTATACACGTGGTTGCACAACAACAATGATGTGCGCTTCTTGCCAGTTGACGTGGTGAACTCTCCGGAAATTATTGCGCAGAATCGCAACATGGTGGCTATTAATGGCGCAATGGCAGTTGACCTTTCAGGGCAGGTCATTGCCGACTCCATTGGTGGAAAACAGTTTTCCGGTATTGGCGGGCATGAAGATTTTGTTGCTGGGCCAGGGCTCAGTGTGGGCGGTCGCAGTTTGGTGTGCATGCCATCAACAACTGTGGTGAAGGGCGAAACAGTGTCACGCATCTTGGGGCGCCTGCCCGAAGGTTCTGTAGTCACCACGCCGCGCCATCAAGTTGATGTTGTCATCACGGAATTTGGTGCCGCCGAGTTGTCGGGGCTTTCCATTGCCGAACGGTCACACGAGCTTGCCCGCATTAGTCACCCAGATTTTCGTGACCTGTTGTTGTCTACAGCCGACGTGTGGCCTGCCGACTAACACTTCAACTCGCCACCTAGTAGTTTTTATTTCGTGCCGCCCCTGATTCGCCGTATTGCTGATTGCCCAACGGAAAGCTGGAGCGCGCCTGCGGTGGAGTGGTGGACCCTGGTGAGTGGCGACCGCACTGCGAGCAATCAACTGACGGCTGGCATCGCAGAAATTCCCGTGGGGGCAGATGCGCCAGAACGAGGCCACACGCACGATGCTGCGGAAATTTATTACTTCATTAGCGGTGCGGGCTATATGAGTGTTGATGGTGAAATTGCTCGTGTCGCAGCTGGCGACACCGTGTTCATTCCTGAAGGCGCAGAACATTTTGCCGCCAACGATGGCGCTGAACCCCTGCGCCTTTTTTACGTATTTGCCCGTGACGCATTTTCCGATGTGCATTATGAATTTCCCGGTTCTGGCTCCTAAGACGAAATATCCTGCCCTGACGAGACATTCATCTCCTTTTCATTTAGGTTTGCGATGTCGGCGAGTACGCTGAAAGTAGGAATCATGAAGAACTCATCCCCCCGCCCATTTTCCGTCCGTGCCGCAAGTTTTGGGCTTGCCGGTGTCCTTGGCGCCTCGCTTCTGGCAACGCTTGTTCCCGCTCAAGTGGTAACAGCCGCAGCACCTGCCGGCGAGTACATCGTTACCTTCGATTCTGCGAGCAACTTGAGCAGCAAATTGCGCAAGGAAATGCAACTCGGTAATACGATCACCGATATTTTTACTTCGGCTGCCGATGGGTTCGTCGCTACGCTCGACTCTTCCGATGTTGCGCGACTTCGGAATGACTCCGACATTGCATCAATTGAACTCAATAAAGTCATCCGGCTTGTTGACGACGCCCCAGCTGTTGACATATCAGCAGTTGCTGGTAGTCGCTATATCGTTCGCTTGAAATCCACTGCGTCGTTCTCGGTGGCGGCATCAATTGCTAGTGCCGTGGGCGCAACCAATGTCACTTCGTTCCGTAACGTCTTCACAGGTTTCGCAGCAGACTTATCGGCTGCTGCAGTTGCTGAGCTCACCGCAAATACCAGTGTTGAATCTATTGAACTCGACTCTGTCGTTTCTATTTCCGCCGATCAAGCCAACCCCACGTGGGGCCTCGATCGCATTGATCAGCGCAACTTGCCGCTGAACAATACGTATTCATATGCCAACTCGGGCGCTGGTGTGACTGCCTATGTTGTTGACACCGGAATTCTGGCCACACACAGCGAGTTCACTGGTCGTATTGCTACAGGGTTTACTTCTATCTCCGACGGGCGTGGCACAACCGACTGTCACGGACACGGGACGCATGTTGCAGGCACCGTGGGTGGCACAACATTCGGCGTCGCAAAGTCAGTAACTCTTGTGCCTGTGCGCGTCATGTCGTGTAGAGGTAGCGGGTCTACCTCTGGTGTTATTGCTGGTATCGATTGGATTATCGGCGACCATCAAACAGGAGTTCCTGCGGTTGCCAACATGAGCCTTGGCGGATCTTCATCTGCTGCTCTTAACGCAGCAGTTGCCCGCGGCATTACCGATGGCGTGGTGTTTGTAGTGGCAGCGGGAAACAACAACACCAACGCGTGTCGTTACTCGCCGGCTAGTGCGGCAGGTGCGGTCACCGTCGGAGCAACTGGCACAACAGATGCCCGTTCATCATTTTCAAACTACGGTTCTTGCCTCGACATTTTTGCCCCAGGTCAGGGAATCACTTCCTCATCAATTGGTTCCGATACCGCTCGTGCAACATTTTCGGGTACTTCAATGGCTTCACCGCACGTTGCTGGTGTTGCAGCGCTTTTGCTTGCAGAAACTCCAACAGCAACTGTTGAATCTATTTCACAAGCCCTTGTGCTTAATTCCACTGCTGGTGTTGTAGGTAATGCTGGAAGTCTGTCACCGAATAATTTGTTGTATTCGGGAAGTCTTGTGGCTGCACCTGTGGTTGTTCCTAGTGCGCCTCGCTCATTAGTTGGGGAGGCTCGCGACGCATCGGTTGCACTGTCGTGGTTTGCCCCCAGCACCAATGGTGGTGCCAACATTTCCGATTACGTGGTGGAGTTCAGCGCCGATGGCATCGCATGGACGGTTTTTGACGACGGTGTTTCTGCAAACCTGTCTACAACAGTGACGGCACTGACGAACAATACGAGCTATCAGTTTCGTGTGAAGGCAGTGAATACCGCTGGTACCGGAGAAGCATCAAATGTTGTTTCTGCTCGTCCATTTGCACTTGGCGCCAACGATCCGTTCGCTGGCGGCATAGCCCTTGCAGGTAATGCCGGCGCAGTTGTCGACAGCACTCTGCTTGCCACCCGTGAAACTGGTGAACCAACCCATGGTGGTATTGGTGGAGCTGCATCAATTTGGTATCGCTTTACTGCTCCTGGCGATGGCGTGTTGAGTGTTACTACTCAAGGAAGTAATTTCGACACCCTGCTGGGTGTCTATTCAGGTAGTGCATTAAACGCACTCACCGTTCTTGGAGTGAACGACGATGCTCCAAAGCTCGGTGTGTTGTGGAGCAAGGTGGAAGGCAACGTTGTTGCTGGAACCGAATACTCCATTGCCATTGACGGATGGAATGCCCGCAAAGGTGCGGTGAAGCTCAACTGGAGTTTCGTAGCGAGCGCATTGCCCATTGGCCCAAGTGTTCCTACCGCCCCACTTGCGTTGGCGGCTGTACCTACAAATAATGCTGTTGCCTTAACTTGGAACGTGCCGAGTTCCGATGGCGGTGCCGCAGTAACCGACTATGTAGTGGAATATGCAATCGCCAACACCACTACTTGGCTTACTTTTGCAGATGGAACTTCAACAGCAACTGCTGCAACTGTTACTGGTCTGAATAACGATGTAATCCACTATCTCCGCGTACGTGCGGTGAATACCGCAGGAAACAGCGCAGCCTCAACTGTGGTGTCGTCAACACCGTTCCAAGCGCTCACAAACGATGCATTTGCCGCTGCAGAAGTTGTACTGGGTGACACGGGAACAGCTTCGGGCAGTACCGCACTTGCCACTCGTGAAACGGGCGAACCAACTCATGGTGGCGTTGGTGGCGCGGCGTCTATTTGGTACCGCTGGGTTGCTCCAAATAATGGAGTGCTCACGGTGACCACTCAAGGAAGCAGCTTCGACACCCTGTTGGGCGTCTACTCCGGTACAGCAGTGAGCAACCTCAGAGTTCTAGGAATGAATGATGACGCGCCAAACTCCTCCGTTTTGTGGAGCAAGGTTGTGGGAAATGTCGTTGAAGGAACTGAATACAAAATTGCTATTGACGGATGGAATGGTCGCCGTGGAAACGTTGCGCTGAACTGGAGTTTTGTTGCTGCGCTTCCTCCTGCGCTTCCTGGCGCTCCACGTAATGCATCGGCCGCGCCCGCAAATGGTGCGCTCGTGGTGTCGTGGGCGGCTCCGTTGAGCGATGGCAATTCGCCAATCACCATGTATAAAGCAACTGCTGCTCCTGGTGGCAGCACATGTACAGCTTCCACCCAACTTGGTTGCGTTATTGCTGGCCTCACCAACGGAACTTCATACACCGTTACTGTGGTGGCAACAAATGCGGTCGGTGACAGCCCGGCATCGGCACCTTCGAGTGCAGTTACACCTGCTGTGCCAACGACGACGCCAGTTACTGCTGCTTCGTGGGGCCTCGATCGCATCGATCAACGAGCTTTGCCACTCGATGGCAATGTCACGCGTCGTCAAACTGGCTTGGGTGTTACCACTTACATCATCGACACCGGTGTGTATGCGGGTCATTCTGAATTTCTTGGTCGTATGTCAACAGGCTTTACT
>CAMBPP010000100.1 GCA_945869715.1 Bifidobacterium breve | reverse complement strand
GCATTTCGCTGCCATCGTGCGCCAAAAGTGTGCTCCACCCCCGGTCAAGGCGCTTCACTCGCCACGCATGTGCGTTTTCTTCGTGCATTAGTACAAACGCTAATGCCTAATCCCATAACCTGTGACGAGATCTTGTTCGAAAGGCACTTCATGTTGAGTTCACTCGCCCGGTTTTGCGTGCGCCGACGCCGCATTGTTGTATTCGGAATCTGGATTCCCCTCTTTTTCATTGTTGCTGTTGCCTCTGGTGCAATGAAGGGCAACTTCCGTACCGATTTCGTTTTGCCAAAAAGTGAGTCACGAGAAGTGCAAGAGCTCCTCGAAAAGGCGAACCCCAACAAAGCTGGCTTCTCAGCAACAGTGGTCTTCAAAAGCGACGAGGGTCTGAACACACCAGGCCTGAAAGACGCCATGACATCGTTTCTCGCTGAAGTAGAAACTATTGAGGGCGTCGACACCATTAGCCCGTACGACAACCCACAACAGGTGAGCCAGTCAGAAAAAATTGCCTTTGCTCGTTTAGACATCAGCAACAGAAGCGAAGCGGAAGGAATTACCTTCGCCGACAAAGTTCAGGAAATGGGCGAGACCACTCTGAACAAGGTGACTGGTGTACAGGTGGAATACGGCGGAGAAATTTTTGCCAAGTTCGCTGTGCCAGAAAGTGAAGCACTCGGCATTCTTGCCGCCATTGTTATTCTCGTTCTTGCTTTTGGGTCTGTACTCGCCATGGGTCTGCCCATTGGTACCGCACTTCTTGGTTTAGGTATTGCTGTCAGCGTTGTAACTATTTTGAGTCATGCCACATTGATGCCCGACTTCACTACATCAATGGTGGCAATGGTGGGTCTTGGTGTCGGTATTGACTACGCATTGTTCATTGTTACGCGATACCGCGAAGGCTTACAGGCAGGAATGTCTGTAGAAGAAGCTGTAGTAGATGCAGTTGATACAAGCGGCAGAGCAGTTCTTTTTGCTGGTGTCACTGTCATTATTTCACTTCTCGGTTTGTACGTCATGGGCTTGTCGTTTGTACGCGGCCTTGCAACAGGAGCAGCTATTGGCGTTCTCGTAATGATGCTTGCCTCTGTCACTTTGCTGCCAGCACTTCTTGGCATGGTGAAACATCGCATCGATGTAACTACACGCGCCGCTATTGCTGCACTCATTGTGCTGGTGCTCTCTGCACTCGCTGCAATTATCTTCCACTCGCTGCCCGTCCTCTTGCTCGGTCTTGTTGGTGCGGTAGCTGTCACTGCATTGAGCTTCGTATTTCGTTCGCTCCGCACACCTATTCCCGTGCGTGTTGCTAAAGCTCGCGAGCTCACGTTCTGGTTCCGTTGGAGTCGTTTCGTTCAGCGCCGCCCATGGACCGCACTGATTTCTTCAGCAAGTGTTTTGGTGCTTCTCTCTATTCCGCTCTTTAGCATTCGTCTCGGCTTTGGCGACACCGGCAACCAACCAGAAGAAACAACAGTGCGTCAGGCCTACGACCTTCTCGCTGAAGGTTTTGGCCCCGGCGTCAACGGCCCACTTTTCGTCACTGTTCAAGGTGACACCGCTGCTTCACCAGAAAAACTCTTGGCGTTCGCTGGCACTCTCTCGCAGGCAAACAACGTTGCCTTTGCTACCCCAAGCCCGCTCAGCGCAACTGGCCCATCAACGGAAATTGACGGCCAACCACTTGCTCTCGTGGTGGTTTACCCAAAGAGTGCGCCGCAGGAAATTGAGACCTCACAGCTTGTTCACACGCTGCGCGATGAAGTCATTCCGGCTACCGGTATCACGGCAAAAGTGGGCGGGTTCACTGCCGCCAGTGTTGACTTTGCCGACTACATCGGTGGCCGCTTGCCGTATCTCATTGGCGCAGTTCTCATTTTGTCATTCCTCTTATTAATGGCTGTTTTCCGCAGCCTCCTCGTTCCCTTGAAAGCCGTCATCATGAACCTTCTGTCCATCGGTGCGGCATATGGCCTCATTGTGGCTGTCTTCCAGTGGGGCTGGGGCAAAGACCTCATTGGGGTCGATAAAGCGGGACCCGTGGAATCGTGGGCGCCCATGATGCTTTTCGCGATTGTCTTTGGATTATCAATGGATTATGAGGTGTTTTTACTCTCACGTATAAAAGAGGAATACGACCGCACCGGCGACAACGCCTCAGCTGTGGCCGACGGCCTCGCCGCCACCGCCCGAGTCATTACGGCAGCTGCACTCATCATGGTGTGCGTCTTTTCTGCCTTCGTTTTGGGTGATGATCGCCAGTTGAAACTCTTCGGTTTAGGCATGGCTTTTGCCGTCTTCATCGACGCCACCATTGTGCGCATGGTCCTCGTGCCAGCCACCATGGAATTACTCGGGTCCCGCAACTGGTGGATTCCGAAATGGCTCGACCGCATCCTGCCCAAGATTGACGTCGAGGGTCATCAGCGCGATTTTGAAAGCCCTGCTGTATAAGGGTTTTATCCCTATGGCTTGACAACGCCTCAGAATTGACCTAGCAGATACAGACCATATGGGAAAACCACTCGTCATCGTCGAATCGCCTGCTAAGGCCAAAACCATCTCTCAGTTCCTCGGAAGCGAGTACATCGTCCGAGCCTCTGTGGGCCACATTGCCGACCTCCCCAGTAAGGGATTAGCGGTCGATGTAGACAACCATTTCAAGGCTGCCTACCAACTCACTGACCGCGGCAAGCAAATTGTGAAAGATCTGAAGGCCGATCTGAAGAACGCCACCGTTGTGTATCTCGCAACCGACGAAGACCGCGAGGGGGAGGCCATCTCTGCCCACCTCGAGGAATACCTGAAGCCCAAGGTGGAATGCCACCGCATGGTGTTCCACGAAATCACCCGCTCAGCCATTGAGCACGCCGTTGCCCACCCCCGCAAAATCGACCGCCACCTGGTCGACGCCGCAGAAACCCGCCGCGTTCTCGACCGTTTATATGGGTATGAACTTTCGCCCGTTTTGTGGCGGCGTGTGAACCGTGGTCTCTCGGCTGGTCGTGTGCAAAGCCCAGCACTGCGCCTCATTGTGGAACGTGAACGCGAACGTATTGCGTTCAACTCTGCGGTCTATTTCGATATCGACGCACTTGCCGATACCGCACCGCAATTCACCGCACGTCTCGTTGCACTGAACTCACTACGCATTGCAACAGGTAAAGACTTCGACAGCAACGGTGCTGTGAAAGGTGACGTTATTGTTGTCACCGAAAAACAAGGGCAAGAACTTCTTGCTGGTCTCACCGGCAAGTCGCTCACCGTGACCAGTGTTGAAGACAAGCCCTACCGCTCCTCTTCTAAAGCGCCGTTTATGACGAGCACCTTGCAGCAAGAAGCTGGCCGCAAGCTACGCCTCTCTGGCCGTCAGGTCATGAGCATTGCTCAGAGCTTGTATGAAAACGGATTCATCACTTACATGCGTACCGACTCGGTTAATTTGAGCGCCGACGCAATGGGCGAAGTGCGCGACACCATTCGCAGTACTTATGGCAATGAAGCGCTTTCACCTTCACCACGCATTTTCACTTCCAAAATTAAAAATGCACAAGAAGCTCACGAAGCCATTCGCCCAACGTTGCCTATGCGGGCTCCAGAACAACTGGAAAGCAGCTTCAAGTCGAAACAAGAAGCCGCGCTTTACCGCCTTGTTTGGCAGCGCACACTTGCTTCGCAAATGGCTGATGCCACAGGCGTTACTGTCAGCGTGCGTTTGGAAGTCACTGCGTCTGACGCTGCATCTTCGCATTGCGCATTTTCTGCAAGCGGTACCACCATTAACTTCAAGGGCTATCGTATGGCCTACGAAGATCTTCCTGACGACGACGCCACCGACGACAAAGCCGATGCAAAAAATGATGAGTCGGTATTGCTGCCAGCAATGAAGGCTGGGCAATCAATTTCTGTTGTTCAGTACACCAGCAATTCACATGCAACCTCACCGCCAGCGCGCTACACCGAAGCATCGCTCGTGAAAAAACTCGAAGAACTTGGTATTGGCCGCCCATCAACATGGGCTTCCATTATTTCCACCATGGTTGACCGCGGCGACTACCTGCGCAAAAAAGGAACAGCGCTTGTTCCTACATGGACGGCCTTCTCTGTTATTCGTTTGCTTGAAGAACACTTCAGCACTCTTGTTGACTACGGCTTTACTGCGTCTGTTGAAGAAGACCTCGACGCCATTGCTCGCGGAGAACAAGGTCGCGAAGCATGGTTGCAACACTTCTACTTTGGCGCTCTCGACCACAACGGTAATGAAGTAGCCAACGACCTCGGCCTGAAACGCATCGTTGCCAACAACCTCGACGAAATTGATGCCGCTGCAATTAACACCTTTATATTGGGCAAGAATCCAGCCGACGGAGAAGACGTCGTTGTGAAGCCAGGCAAATTTGGCCCATACGTGCGCAGCCTCGAAAACACTGCTGGCGTTCCCGACACCATGACCCCTGAAGATCTCACGTTGGAAGTTGCCTTGCAACTTCTTGCCGCACCAAAAGGTGACGAGCCCATTGGTCTCAAAGATGGATTTCCTGTCTTTGCAAAAACAGGTCGTTATGGTGCTTACGTGCAATGGGGAACACCCGACAACTTGCCGCCTGGTTTAGAGAAACCAAAAATGGTGTCGCTATTTAGCACTATGAATGTTGATCGTCTGACCATGAAAGATGCAGAGGACCTGCTCTCACTCCCGCGAACAGTGGGCCACGACCCGGTGGACGGTGAAATCATCACCGCCCAAAACGGTCGTTTCGGCCCCTACATATCAAAAGGTAAAGACAGCCGTACTCTGCAAAATGAAGAGCAAATTCTCACCATCACTTTGGAAGAAGCTCTCGCACTATTGGCAACACCTCGAGTATTTGGTGGTCGAGGTCGCGCTGCGCCGAAACCGCCGCTAAAAGAATTCGGCAATGACCCCGTCAGCGGCAAACCCGTTGTTGCAAAAGAAGGCCGCTTTGGTGAATACGTCACCGATGGCGAAACCAATGCCGGCTTAAAGCGTGGCGACATCTTGCAAGACATGAACCCCGAGCGTGCATATGAACTCTTGCAACTGCGCCGCGAATATATAGAGGAAAACGGTGGCGCACCCAAAAAGCGCGGTGCAAAGAAAGTTGCGGCGAAGAAAGCCCCAGCCAAGAAAGCAGCTGCGAAAAAAGCCTCAGCAAAAAAGGCTGCTGCTAAAAAACCTGCAAAAAGCACCGACGACTCATGACCATCCGTGGTACCTACATTGCCTTTGAAGGGCTAGAAGGTTGCGGCAAGAGCACGCACGTCACTCGCCTTGCAGAAAAGATCAATGCTGTTGCCACTCGTGAACCAGGTGGCACTCGCATTGGTGCACTGTTGCGCAGCATTTTGGCCGACCCCGAAAATACCGACCTCAACTCACGCAC
>CAMBPP010000099.1 GCA_945869715.1 Bifidobacterium breve | reverse complement strand
GTGAGGTTCAATTGTGTGGCAGCTGGGCTCATTGAAACACCCATGACTGCTCGTGTTTTTAAGGTTGACTACGCCATTCAAGCTCTCACTGAACTCACGCCAGTGCGGCACATGGGGGCAAGTGAAGATATTGCTAAGGCTGCATACTTCTTTTGCAGCGATGAGGCCCGTTTCATTACTGGCCAAACATTGTGTGTCGATGGTGGAGCCTCACTACACGGGCTTCCCACGGCTCTTCATTATGCGGATGCGGCACGGCGCATGGCCGAGAAACCTTCCGACAGCAAATAAGCGTCATGTCACGAATTGCTGTTGTGGGTGCTGGTCCAGCGGGCTGTGTTGTTACACACCGCTTGGTGAGCGCTGGCTGCACGGTAGTTCTGTTTGAGCAGGGTGTAGGGCTTGAAAGTGCACACTCTGCGCGCAGCTCTATGCATTTTTCTGATGCGCTGAAAGAAAATGAACTACTCGATAGTTCAAGTTATGTGGTCGACGCTGGTGCGAATGCATTGCCTTACTTGCGCGGTCGAGGCGTTGGCGGCACCTCAGCCATTAATGCGATGGTTCAAACCTGGGGATGTCCAGATGACTACAACCAATGGGAGCGCATCTACGGCTGCACGGGTTGGGGTTGGAGTGCGGTTCGTGAAGAGTTTCAAAATCTGCATATGGGCTCGTCGCGGGCGCTTCACTTTGGGGGTTTCTCTCACGATGTGGTCAATGCTGCGCAGCGCATGGGTGCAGGGGAAGTGCAGCACGGCGCTGCATGTGCCGATGGGGCAGGGTCGGTGGCGCTTTCACAGGTAGATGGCAAGCGACTCGATGCATTTTCTGCGTTTGTGCTTCCACTGATGCGAAATGCGAATACTGCCGAGCTTCTTGAAGTGCGTACGCAGAGCAAAGTGGAAGCGGTTTTAATGGAAGGCGCAGTAGCTAAGGGCATTTCCTTGGCAGACGGTACTGAAGAGCACTTCGACGCTGTCGTGATGTGCGCAGGGGCAATTTGGACCCCGCTTCTTTTGCTGCGTAGTGGTTTATTTGGCCCTGCTATTGGCCGCAACCTGCAAGACCATCCGTCTGTGTCAATCATTGTGCAGTTGGCGCAAAATGTGGAAGAGATTGTTCCGGAAGTTACTTCGCTAGTTATTGCCTCGTCTGCGATGGGCGAGAGCAATATTCATCTCTTGCCGGTGAACGCAGCAAGCAATGGCAGCGGAATGCAATTTGCTCAACTTGCAGCTGCAGTGACAAAAGTATCTTCTCGTGGCTTAGTGAAAGAAGTGAATCAGAAAGCAGAAATCTCGCTGTGCTCTCTTTCCACAAATGACGACGCCGAAGCAATGCGGGCAGCTCTCATTTTGGCCTCAGATGTTCTGGCTTCTGTGAAAGAAAATGGCTCAGTGCTGGAATGTTATGTAGACAATGAAGGAACGCGCCTGCATGAACTCATCGCCCACGATGAGGCCAGCATGATGAAATTTGTGCAAAGGCAATTGGGTGCTTACTCTCACGCCTCGGGAACCTGCGCAATGGGCGATACGGAAAGTGATCGTGCCGCAGTGAATGCCGCTGGGGCAGTCTTTAACACTCGTCAACTATGGGTAGCCGATGCTTCTGTTTTCCCCGATATTCCTCGCGCAGCAACGCAATTGCCTACCATGATGGTGGCAAGTCGCATCGCACGCGGTATTGCCCAACAACTTGCGTAAATTCCGAAAGGGTTCACTGTGTCATTAATCGGCTTATTTCGTAAATCACGGAATCGCGAATGGCGTAAACCAGGCCACGAAACGCATGAAATTCTGCTGTCAGCAAATGACCCAAATGCTGAAGAATTTGCGCAGGCATTACGCGCAGTAAATGTAGATGTTTGTGTACTTCCCAACATTAATAAGTGGCTTGAAGAAACCGTTGCGGTGCGAGCAATTGCCAATGATGGGAAAAAGTATCAAGCCCGTATTGCAATTGTTCGTGGTGCGCCCTCGGGTGAACTTGCGTTGCAGGTGGCAGGAGTTTTATCAATCGCTTTTGCTAGTAAATTTACGCAGCGTCAGCTGAAGTTGGCTTTAAAGCACGCAATGCCCGCCGCACCAAAATAACCCAAGCGGCCACGGCGCAGAGGCTGAACAAAATCCATTGAATCGCGTACGACAAATGTGCGCCGTTGTCTGTTTTTGGGTTAGCTACCTGTGCTGGCAAGCGAGAAGTAATTTGCGGTGACTCTAATAAATCAAGGTAGTACGGCAATACCGTTTGTTGAGCATTGAGTTGTGTTTGCCCACTCAGTCTCTTCACGTCAAGATGCTGAACCTCGGTGAGCACTCCGGTCGCGGGGTCTTTGAGCGAGCCCGCGCGTCGATCTTGAGAAAGTCGAATGCGTCCTAGTACTTCTACTTCGCCACTGGGTGGTTTTGGCATTGGGGTAGCTAGCGGAACAAAACCTCGGTCAACAATGACCGCATAGCTTTTGCCGTCAATTGTGAAATCGAGTGGGGTGGCTGCATCTATGCCGGCTGCGCCATCTTGGCTTCGATTAAAAATGGTGACTTCGGCACTGGGGCGAAATGTGCCTCGCACCACCACGCGACGCCACTGAATGTCGTTGAGGTCGGAAGGAAGGCTTGAGACAAGATCATTGATTGGCACAATGCCCTGAGTTGCATTGGCGCGAAGATCGGCATTAAAGACCTTGCGCTCATCGAGCCGTCGAAACTGCCACAAGGATAATGACATCATGAGAACTACAAGAAATATGACGAGTAGGTGAGTGAGCAGCCATTTCGGGCGCAAAAAGTGGCGCAGCATCATGTGATTCTTCACTGTGCTTCACGCTAGTTTGTGTGTGTGCACGATGCCTCATCATCTGACAAAAACGCCCACACCGGAGATTTGCCAAATTTTCATATTCCTCACATGGAAAAAATTGAATGGATGGTGGAAACCTTCGGATGGGCAACAGAATCTGTTGACCCTGGTGTGGAAAAGGCTGCAAATGGTTCACCATTTCCCACATATTCCTACACTCTGAATTTCACTGAAGTGACCACTTTCCCCAACGTCGTGGTGTGTGGGCTCACTCCAGTTGCATGCAAGGGCTTATTTGATCTTGTAGTCGATGTTGTAGCTGCAGGAAACAGCATTGAAATTGGTGCCGAACTGCTTGGGCTATTCGATGGTGAACAACGTGCAAGGTTCGTACCTGTGGCAATGGACGACTGGGGTCATCTTTTTGCAACCGCTACTTCGTGGTACAAAAAGAAATCTTTTTCAGTCGTGCAGCTGCTGTGGCCCGACCGTAATGGTTTCTTGCCAGGTGAAGCGGGCTTCGATCAGCGCCTCACCTTTACTCAACCATTCTTGGGGTAGACCCGCATTTCAATGAGGTACTTCACAACGTCGTCTTCATTACGTGCATCCATTGCCGCTAGGTCAAGCATGTTATACAGCACCTCATATGAAGAATGGGCATAGCCCGAAGTAATGCACAGAGCCTTGCCGAGTGCTTCACGCGGGTTTTCGTCGTAACGCAACAGAAGTTCCTCTGCCTCACTTTTACGTAGTTGTCGAGCCTTGCCTTGTGCCTTCATTTTGCGCACGATGTAGGGCGAAAAATACCCGTTGTATCGGTGCTGAAGCTCGGGCAGTTTCCAATCGAGCGAGGTGATGTTGTGGCGGCATTGTGGGGTAGCGCAAATGCAAGCGAACTCGTCGTAATCAGATGCGTCAGACATCGCATAGTCAAAGGTAATTTCTTCACCCGTGGCAATGTCGTGCATGGCAACTAGTTGAGTTGCGTTGCCCATGCCACAGTTGGGATTGCACGAGTGGTTTACGGCGTCTCCCTGCTGGCGTACTTCGGGGCCAAGTAGAAAGCTGTCGAGCTCTATTTGCAGCGAGCGCATGCGCCGTTCATTGGGGTGACTGTTGAAGGCACTGCGGTTCATCTCGGCGCCGCCAAAGCTCACCACAATGGCTCCTGCGTCTATGGGCGCTATGGCAAAGGTGCCAAAGTTTGTGCCTGGAGTAGCACGTGTTTCAGCCAGTGGTGTGAGGTAGTTCGAGTAGCCAGCAGCGTTTGTCATAAAGATCCTCGCCAATGTTGGCATGTCACGGTAACCTATATTCAAACATCACGAGTGACCATTGGGGTCCGGCAACCGGGGTAGGTCCACGGTGCCAACTCGCTTCTCTGAAGCGGGGATGTGGTTGTAGGTACATCAGTACCTATGGCAACGACCCTTTCTCGTGTTGTTGCGTTTTTGTTATACGTAAACACCGATGCAGAAAGGAGAACCATGAGGCCAGGAGACAACTACTACACCGCTGCGCACGACTACCCAGCAACGGGCGCATGGAACCTCTCTCAGCATCCGGGTAACCGCAAGTTCTACACTTTGCCTGCCGACCGAAAAGTGCAACTCGATGTAGGTGCAACGCTCAGCGAAGTGACCATTGCCTATGAAACATGGGGCACACTCAACAGCGACGCCAGCAATGCAGTGCTGCTGTGTCACGCGTGGACGGGCGATAGTCATGCCGCAGGGCGCGCCACAGATGGTCAACCCACTCCGGGTTGGTGGGAATCACTCATTGGGCCTGGTTTGGCCATCGACACCAATGTGTGGTTCGTGGTGTGCACCAACGTGTTGGGTGGATGTCAGGGAAGTACCGGCCCCGCATCGCCGCATCCTGAAGATGGGTTGCCTTACGGCTCACGTTTTCCTGTTGTCACCATTCGCGACATGGTTCGTGCGCAGGCACGCTTGACCGATCACTTAAATATTCGTGTGTGGCAAAGCGTCATCGGCGGGTCAATGGGAGGAATGCAAGTTCTTGAATGGGGAATCATGTTTCCCGATCGCGTTCGTTCTCTTGTTCCCATTGCCGCGTGCGCGCAAGCTACTGCTCAACAAATTGCCTGGGGAGTCATTGGTCGTCGCGCCATACGTCTTGACCCGCAATGGAACAACGGCGAGTACTACAACGCTGCACCAGGCGAAGGACCATGGGAAGGCTTGGCCATTGCTCGCATGGTTGCTCAAGTGACCTTCCGCAGCGACAATATTTTTTCAGAAAAATTTGGTCGCGAACTTGCCGACGGCAATGCCGACAAAAGTGGCATTGAAATGTGGGACCGGTTCGAGGTAGAGCGCTACCTCGATCATCACGGCGACAAACTCATTCGACGCTTCGATGCCAATAGCTATCTCATCATTGGTAAGGCAATGGACCTTCACGATGTTGGGCGAGGTCGTGGCGGGGTAGAGGCAGCAATGGCACGCATCCAAGTTCCTGTGCTGTCGGTGGGTATCTGGAGCGATATTTTGTACCCGTCTTACCAGCAGCGCAGTATTCGCGACATTGTGGAATCAACTGGTGGCACCTGTGACTACGTTGAAATCGATTCGCCACATGGCCATGA
>CAMBPP010000098.1 GCA_945869715.1 Bifidobacterium breve | reverse complement strand
TCAAATGTATGAAGCAAGCGGTCATCTCGCAAACTTCAGTGATCCTCTCATCGATTGCACTGTTTGCAAGCGCCGATTTCGCGAAGATCATTTAGAAACCCGCGATTGCCCGCAAAATATGAAGGGCTGCGAGTTCACAGAACCACGTGCGTTTAACTTGATGTTCAAAACTCATGCCGGGCCCATTGAGGGTTCGGGTGCCGATGTTTACATGCGTCCAGAAACTGCTCAGGGAATGTTTGTGAACTTCATGAATGGTCTGCAGACCAGTCGTAAGAAGCCACCATTTGGTATTGCGCAAGTGGGCAAGAGTTTCAGAAATGAAATCACTCCCGGAAACTTTATTTTCCGTACGCGTGAATTTGAACAAATGGAACTTGAGTTTTTTGTACCACCCGAAGAAGGACCAAAGTGGTACAAGTACTGGTGCGAAGAGCGCTTGAACTGGTACGTCAACTTGGGTATACCTGCCGAAATGTTGCGCATGCGCCCTCATGAGTCAGATGAACTTTCTCACTATTCTGCCGGTACGAGCGACGTTGAATTTCTCTTCCCATGGGGTTGGGGTGAGCTAGAAGGCATTGCCCAACGCACTAACTTCGACCTCACACAACACGCCCAATTCTCCGGCCAAAAACTGGACTACTTCGACCAGGCAACAAACGAGCGGTATGTTCCCTTCGTTATAGAGCCTGCCGCGGGTGCTAACCGTACGATGGCCGCTTTTTTGCTGGCTGCCTACGACGAAGACGTCATTAACGATGAGCCACGCACGGTATTGCGTTTGCACCCACGTTTGGCGCCGTACAAAGTTGCAATTTTGCCGCTGTCAAAAAAGGACACGTTGACACCATTGGCAAAGGAAATTTTCGCCACATTGTCGGCTTACTACATGGTTGATTACGACGAAACTCAAGCAATTGGGCGCCGTTATCGCCGCCAAGACGAAATTGGAACTCCCTATTGCGTCACGGTCGACTTCGACTCACTCGAAGACGGCGCGGTCACTATTCGCGAGCGCGATACCACCGAGCAAATTCGAGTCCCAATTGCAGATCTACTGTCGGAATTGCAGCGCAGACTGAAGTTCTAGTCGTAGTACACTTGGCACGTCGTCATCAATAAGGGGTAAATATGAGTGCTGGAAAAGTTGCAGTAATAGCAAAAATTACATCGTTGCCTGGAAAGCGCGACGAACTAGCAAAGGCGCTCGATATCGCCTTTGACAACGTCAAGACTGAAGCAGGAACACTGTATTACATTTTGCACGCTGACAATGCAGACGAAACAGTGTTGTGGATGTACGAGTTGTACACCGGCCAAGAAGCTCTTGAGTCACATATGGGTTCGCAGTGGTTCAAAGAATGGGGTCCATCACTTGCTCCATTTTTGGGTGGACGTCCCGAACTTATTTTCATCACACCGCTTGCAGGTAAAGGGCTCTAAAGCCTCTCTTCTCAAGTGAAAACATATCTCGACGCCATCTTGGCTTTTCATCGCCAACGCGCTCTTGCCGATACCAGATCATTTCAAGAGTTGTTCAACTTGGCATCTGTAGCTGCTCCATGTCGAGGCTTTGCTCAAGCCATAGCCGTTGAATCGCAGTCACGTCTTGCTGTTATTGCCGAAATTAAAAGACGCTCGCCATCAAAAGGCAATCTCAATATCGAGGTTGACCCTGCGGTGTTAGCACAGCAGTACGAACTAGGTGGCGCTTCGTGTTTGTCGGTATTGACAGACGTAGAGCATTTTTCTGGTTCGCCGCAAGATCTACAGGTTGCCCATGGCGCTGTGGGGCTTCCGGTGTTGCGTAAAGATTTTACGGTGGACGCACGAGATATTTGCGATGCGCGACTAATGGGCGCTGACGCTGTGCTTCTTATTGCGGCGGCCCTCACTGCTGGCGAAATGGCGAGCTTTCATGAAATTGCTACCAGCCTTGGGCTCGATGTGCTCGTTGAAGTGCACGACGAGCGCGAACTTGAAGTAGCGCTCGCAGCGCAAGCAACCATGATTGGGGTGAACCAGCGCAATTTGGTGACATTCGAAGTAGACCACGAGCGCGCGGTGCGCATGGGCGCCGTCATCCCCCCCGGAGTAGTGCGTGTGGCCGAATCGGGGGTACGAGATCCAGACGATGCCCAAAGCCTGCGAAATGCTGGGTATGACGCCGTGCTTGTGGGTGAGACATTGATGACGGCGAGCGACCCAGCAGAATCACTGCGTTCACTGCGCTGCGCGTAGTACCTTCACATACATGTTCATCAAGATCTGTGGCATCACCAACGAGGACGATGCACTGCTGTCCGTCGCGCTCGGAGCCGATGCATTGGGTTTTATTTTTGCGCCATCTCCACGACAGGTCACCATGCAAAAGGTGTACGACATCACCCGTCGCCTCCCACCAGGAATTTTGACCGTCGGAGTATTCCGAGATGAGCATCCCCGCCGTGTTGTGGAAATGGTGCATGAAGCCGGTTTGAAGGGTGCCCAATTGCATGGGCATGAGACGCCTGACGATGTTGTTGCCGTGTCACGCTCGGTGCGCTGGGTCATTAAGGCAGTTGCCGCGGGTTCGGTAGATGCGCGCAATGCAAACCAATTTGCAACCGACATTGTTTTGCTCGACGCACCTCACCCCGGTTCAGGAAAAGTATTCGATTGGTCACTTGCTGGTGAGCTTGCTGCTGGGCCACGGGTCTTGCTTGCTGGGGGCCTCACTCCAGAAAACGTGTCAGACGCAATATTCCAAGTGCGCCCATGGGGCGTCGATGTGTCTTCGGGCGTCGAGAGTGAACCTGGCAAAAAGGATGCTCGTTTGTTGCGAACCTTCATTGCCGCTGCGCGTGAGGCGACCCCAGAGCAGTTCCGTGGATCCGATGAAATGCCCTATGACTGGGAAGATGATGAATAACAGTTAGGCGCTCGTTCTCGTTACCTGCGAGAATGTGGGATGAGTGTGATGCAAACCCCAGGGGCAGACGGCCGTTTCGGTCAATTCGGCGGTCAATTTGTGCCGGAAACCCTAGTTCCTGCTTGTCAGGAACTAGAGAGAGCTTTTACTGAGGCATGGAACGACGCCTTGTTTCGTGAAGAGCTGAATCATCTGTTGAAGACCTACGCCGGGCGGCCATCAATTTTGACTGAATGTCATAACTTGGGTCGCGAACTTGGTATTCGCTTGTTCCTGAAACGTGAAGATTTGAACCATACTGGCTCACACAAAATCAACAACGTTCTTGGCCAAGCACTGCTCGCCAAGCGCATGGGCAAAAAGCGCATCGTCGCCGAAACTGGTGCAGGTCAACATGGTGTGGCAGCAGCAACCGCTGCGGCACTCCTCGGCCTCGAGTGCAAGGTGTTCATGGGCGCTGTCGACATAGAACGACAAGAACTCAATGTGTTTCGTATGCGCCTATTAGGGGCAGAAGTGGTGCCAGCACAGTCGGGTAGCCGCACATTAAAAGATGCTGTGAACGAGGCGATGCGCGATTGGGTGGCAACAGTCGAGTCCACTCACTATTGCCTCGGTTCGGTCATGGGTCCACATCCGTACCCGTACATGGTGCGCCAGTTCCATCGCGTTATTGGTGATGAAGCACGTGAACAGTGCCGTGAGGTTCTTGGTGGAGATGACCCCGACGTCATCGTTGCGTGCGTTGGTGGTGGCAGCAACGCCATAGGAATCTTCTCGGGCTTTATTGATACGCATGCCAGGCTGATAGGCGTAGAGCCCGCAGGTGGAGCAGCAGTAGGTCGTGGAGTGCCCGGAGTGGTGCACGGCATGAAGAGCTATCTCATGCAAGATGAAGAGGGTCAAGTACAAGAGGCTCATTCCATTAGTGCCGGGCTCGACTACCCAGGCGTAGGCCCTGAGCATTCTTATTTGTCTGAAATTGGTCGCGCCGAATACCCAAGTGTTACTGATACAGAAGTAATTGATGGCTTTACTTTGCTCGCGCGTTCTGAAGGAATCATTCCGGCTCTTGAGTGCGCACATGCCTTGGCCTGGATCAAACGAGCCGCACCAGAAATGCAAGGACAAGTAGTTCTCATGAACCTCTCTGGTCGTGGTGACAAAGACGTTGCACAAATGATGGACATTCTGGGAAAGAAGTAATGCCCATACATTTAGAAACGCATTTACGGGCTCAGCGTTCGGGTGGTAGAAAACTTCTCGTTCCTTATGTAACGGGTGGTCTTTCGAATTGGAAAGAGGCAATTCGCGCAGCAGCTGCAAATGGCGCTGATGCCATTGAAGTAGGCATTCCTTTCTCAGACCCCGTCATGGATGGACCGGTCATTCAAGAAGCCTCGTTGCGCGCATTGAAAGATGGTGCAACTCCGTTTGGCATCATTCAAGAGATCTCAACTCTCGATATCGACATTCCTGTTGCGGTCATGCTGTACTACAACACTTTGTTTCGTGCTGGTCATGAACGTTTTGCAACTTCATTAGTGAAGAATGGTGTGAGCGCAGCAATTGTTCCCGACCTTCCTCTAGAAGAAGCGGGTGAATGGTGTCGCGATGCCGATGCTGCAGGTGTTGAAACCGTCATGTTGGCGGCACCAACGGCGCCCGATGGTCGTCTCCCTCTCGTTGTAGAGAGAGCTCGTGGTTTTGTATATGCGGTGGGCCTGCTAGGAATCACCGGAGAACGCGATTCATTGGCAGCGACCGCAACAGCACTCGCCACTCGTTTGAAAAAGATCACTGATAAACCTGTACTCATCGGAGTCGGGGTATCGAATGCGGCGCAGGCGTATGAGGCCTGCAAAGTTGCAGATGGTGTCATCCAGGGCGCCTCTGTGGTGCGTCGTCTCATGGAGTCGGGTCCCGATGCTGTGGGCGAGTACATCGCTGAAGTGCGCGCCGCCATAGATGCTCACTAAGTCATTCCACGGCTAATCTTTCACTATGTTGAAAGTTGGAGACAAAGCCCCTGCCATTGAGTTGCTCGACCAAAATGGCAAGGTCGTTTCGCTAGAAAAATTGGGCAAGAAGAAAGTGTTGATCTACTTCTACCCCAAGGCCGATACTCCAGGTTGCACGATGCAGTCGTGTGGGTTGCGTGACATTAAGGGCGATGTAGGTCGCACCGCCATTATTGGCATTAGCCCCGACAAACCAGAAAAATTGAAAAAGTTTGACGAGAAGTATGAACTTGGTTTTACGTTACTTTCAGACATTGAGCACGTAGTGTCGCTGGCGTACAAAGTGTGGAAAAAGAAGAGCATGTATGGACGTGAATATATGGGCATTGAGCGGTCAGCTTTTCTCATCGATGCCAATGGAGTTATTAAAGAAGCTTGGTACAAAATTTCGCCGAAAGATACGCCATTGAATTTGCTCAAGGCTCTTGGCAAATGAGTCTCCCTCGACCCGATGAAGTTCTTCCTCATCGTCCGCCATTTTTATTCATCGATGAAGTCGTTGAACTCGTCGATGGCGAATCTGCAGTTGGTTTATGGAACCTCAGTGGCA
>CAMBPP010000097.1 GCA_945869715.1 Bifidobacterium breve | reverse complement strand
CAATCGCTTTCGCTGCAAAAACTTTCATTCGCATTGGAGTGGCTGCAAAAGTAATACGAATAGTTCCTTGAGAATATTCTTGCGCTATTGCAAAAACTCCCAACACACCACACAAAAGCATGCTCACCGTTCCAGTGTTGGCGAGAACAGTGATGGCCATTGTTTCATCAGGATTTTTTGCAAACATCGCCGACAGCACGGTGACGACAACTGGAAACACAATGAGAACGATGGTCACAGTAAGAGTGGAGCGCAACGTACGTAACTTGATGAACTCACTTTTCATAAGGTGAAGCATTAGTGAGCCAGCCCTTCAGACTGTGTGCTGTGGTATTGCACAGAACTAGCTGTGGCATCGAGAAATGCATCTTCAAGTGAGCCAGTTAGTGGTGACAACTCGTGAAATATAACTCCGGCCGTTGCGCCGAGTTCACCTAACTCAGTAGCAGTGACACCGTAAAAGTTGATGGCGCCGTTTTCTTCGCTTATCGATGCACCCCGCGCAACAGCAAGAGATGCCAACGCTTGCACTTGCGGGCTCACTACCCTCACCCATTGCTTGGCATAACGCGCGGTAAATTCTGCCACCGTGCACTGAGTGATGAGTTTCCCCTGGCCAATGACCACCAGTTCTTCAGCAATGAGCGCCATTTCCGACAACAAGTGGCTGCTCACCAAAACCGTGCGCCCCTCTTTGGCTAGGTCGCGAAGGAGATCGCGGATCCACCGGATGCCTTCAGGGTCAAGACCGTTCACTGGTTCATCGAGGATGAGCACTTCAGGATCGCCCAGCAATACAGATGCAATTCCTAATCGCTGCTTCATTCCCAAGGAGTATTTTCCTACTCGCCGGCGCGATACATCGCTGAGGCCTACTTGTTCAAGCACAGCATCGACACGCAATTTACTGATACCAGTGCTGGCCGCCAACCACATGAGGTGATTACGAGCAGTTCGCCCACTGTGTGCATTTCCCGCATCAAGCAGGGTTCCTACACGATGTAACGGTTGCGTCAATTTGCTGTACGCCACGCCATTGAATGTTGCAGACCCACCTTGTGCATGGTCGAGACCAATCATGCACCGCATAGTGGTGCTTTTTCCTGAACCGTTTGGCCCGAGAAAGCCCGTTACGTGGCCCGGGGAAACGGTGAAACTAAGGTCGTCGACCGCTGTGACGCCAGCAAATTTTTTCGTGAGGTGCTCTACGTGGATCACCAACTCACCCTAACAAGTACAGTGAGACCGTGCCGAAGAGTCCATCACCCATTACAGCGACAAAACCTCGCGCACCTCGGCGCAGTAGAGCCGTATGTGAAGAATTGCTTTTACAAGCAGCAGAAGACCTTCTTACCAAGAGCGCCCCTGCCGACATCACTATTCGCGACATTGCGGCAAAAGCAACAGTTCATCATCGGTTCATCTCTACTTGGTTTGTCGGAAAAGTTGAACTCTTTACCATTGTTCACCAACGCATTTCGCCACGCACTCGCACACTTGCACGCAATGCATCTCTCACAACGCCATCATCTGTTTCCGAATTAAATCTGCAACTTGGTCTAGCGCTGTGGCTCATTCAAAATGGCGTGAAGTTCAAGAGCACAGAAGAAGCGTTTCCCGCAATCGGCGCCGCCATTGAGCGCTCAGTGCAAGAACTCGGCATGTCGCACAAAGAAGCAAAAATTGTTGCACACACGGTGGGGTCTATGGTGCTCTCCAACTTCATTCTCCAACCACATGTTGCCTCAACTACATCTCTTGAAGAACTACTTGGCCACTACGGAAAACTGCTTCGAAAGTAGTAAGTGCTATACATTGCTATTAATCCAAACATTTTGGGGGAAATGTGAAAGACATCAACGAGTGCATTCAGCAATATTTGTCGGCATGGCATAGCCGCAACGATGACAACCAATATGTCAGTGCTGGCATTACCGGACTCAGCGCATCTGAAATTCTTCATATGTTTGAGCATCCGTCCTTACGACTACCTGAACATAAACATGCTGGGGTGTCACTCATGGTCGACCTGATGGCCGAGAACGAATCTATGTACTTCGATGCCATTTATGGTGCGATGTACGGGCGTGAAGATATTCGCGGATGGCTGATACCCATGATGAAGGAAATCGATTTCATTGAGTTCACTCCAACCCAACCTTCGGCAGTATTTACTCGTACTAGCGACACGTGGACGCTCGATGAATGGCAAATGTTCGCCGTCTTTGGCGACGACCGCATTCCTCTTCCGAAAGGCGTCAGTGTGCGCCGCTATGTAGACGGATTCATTACTCAAGCATGCGATGTGTACGACACTGCAAGCATGCGCCAACCTGGCCCCGACGGTTCTGTAGCCGACATTCCCGGAGTACCGGTAGTCAATTGGGTGCGCGATCACTCTGTTGCCGACCACCGCATAGGAATGACCGACGTCAACAAACTATGCACGCAGTTTCACCCCACAGAGTCGGTCTATATCGACCCCGTACACGGCGAGTTCCATGGCCGCGATGCAATTACTGCCTGGCTTTCCAGCCACCTTGCTGGCATGGAGAACGTTGTTCGCGAAGCCGTGGGCCCTGCTCTCACCAACGGCGCCACTTCAGTGCAAGAGTGGCAACACGTATTGGTACAACCCAACGGCGATCGCACTTTTCTCACACGCGGCACAAGTGTGCAACGCAGCGATGGGCAGTTCATCACTTACGCCGCCGATTACTACGACGCGGCTTCGCTTCCAAGCGCCTAGCGCAACCTAGCCACGCCCCACCATTCCGCCTTCTACGGAAACGGTATTCGCGTAACGAACAAAACTCGGATACAAGTACGAACGGACAGTATCTAGAGCATCATCAGCAACGGCAAAACCTTTCCGCTGCAACTCGTCGAGGTCACGAAGTGTGTCTTGCAGTGCAAAACCCAGGGCACGATGAGCACTATTTACATCGTCGTTCTCAGGCACCGGTACGTCGGCTACAGCGCCCAAGGTCGAGCCCCGCTCGCTAATGCGCTGTGCCGCATCGCTGTTAATGCTGCCTACTAGAGAGGCCACATCACGCAGAACTTTGGTCATCTGGTTGTGTTCCTCAGCGATATAGGTATCGAATACAGGCAAGACCTGTCGAAGTTCTTGAATAACAGATTGCATCATGACTGCTGTCGCCTGTGACTTTTCATTTGTGAGGTAAGGAAGAATTTCATCGCTGAGTGCAAAGATGAGACCCTCAAGAAGCTCGTCAATACTCGGTGTTGTATTCATGATGAAGCCCCCGTTGTTTCACTTGAATTTGACCCTGGGTAACCGAGAAGTTGTGCCATCGATGGGATAGCAGGAGCCGATGACTGGATGAGATATAGATGCATGAACTGGCGATGTTCACCAGCAATACGTCGATAAATGGCCGACTGCACAGGTACTCCAATATTCGCACTGCCGAAAAGTGTGAAGTAGTCCACTTCTGCTTTTGTGACATTCCAGCCGGTGAGTTTGTTGTAGTACGAAATGAAGCCACCCTCTTTTTTGGGATAATCCATCACGTGCGAATTGCTCAAAATGTCCATTGTGGTCATCCAGCCCAGATCTTCACGAGGGTCGCCGATACGAGAATTTTCCCAGTCAATCAGTGCTGAAACCTTGCCATTTTTATAAAGGAAGTTTGCTGGGTTGAAGTCACCGTGCACTACAGAGAGACGCAACGGCCTTGGCCTCTTGCGGCGCAATGTGAGATAAGCATCGAGAAGAATAATGGATGATGGGTCATACACAATGTCGTCGTACGTAGAGAGGTAGTACTCAAAGGTTGAATCCATGTAGTCATCCCAAGATGACGTGCGAATTCCTACTCCTCTTGGATCTTGCAGTATTCCTCGCGGGTCAATGACCGTAATATCTGCCTGATGCAACTCAACGAGCACTTCACATAAGTGGCGCATCACTTCTTCGGCCTGGTCGGCATCTGGACCATCGTTAAACAACTGCGATGTCTTGCCGTTTCCATCGGCTCGTTCCAGCACCATTGCAGCGCTACCGAAAACATCTGGATCTAACTCGTATCCGTAACTTCGACTCACCGGCACAGAGGTATGTGCTCGCAAAGATTCAATGAGTTCATGTTCATTGGCGCGACTGGTCTGGAGGATACTGACCTCCTCGGGTGGGTCTTTGCGAATAATGAGTGGCAAGACCTCTTTTGTATCCCCTTGGGTGACCAGAGCAGTACAACTAAATGTTTCGCGCGAGAATCCGCCCGGAATCGGCGACAGGCCTTCAATAGCAATGTCACAGTTGTTACCTAAGGCTTTCTTTAACAACTGCGAAATTGCACTTTCCATGTTGCTAGTGGCCGCTCCAGTTAGGAGCGCGTTTTTCTGCAAATGCTTTTGGTCCTTCGATGAAGTCGTCGCTCTTTTTCAATTTTCGTACCGTTTCATAATCGGCATCTATGGCCTCTTGCAATGATGCGGTATCCAAGCTTCGATACACCACGTCTTTACTTGCTCGCAATGACAACGGGGAGCACGCCAAAATTTGATTCACCCACACCATGGTGCGCTCCATTAATGCATCGTGTGGCACCACTTCATTGATGAAGCCCAACTCATAGCCTTCAGCAGCACTCACATGGCGCCCAGTAAGAATCATGCCAAGGGCACGCTTTGAACCAATTTGACGCGAAAGCCGTTGCAGCCCTCCGGCCAATGCTGCAAGACCTACTTTGGGTTCAGGCAATGCAAACTTTGCTTGGTCGGATGCAATGATGAGATCGCACGCAAGGGCGATTTCAAAACCGCCACCCATTGCGACGCCGTTGACTGCCGCGATGATGGGCTTGGTCATGTTCCAACGCGAGGTGACACCAGCAAAACCTTTTGGCGTTGCGTGCCGCACTCCACCTTCAGCTTGATACCGCAAGTCGTTTCCTGCGCAAAAGCCGCGACCTTCGCCGGTGATGATTGCGACCCACATGTTGTCGTCAGACTCATAGTCATCGAAAACTTCTGCGAGTTCTAAATGCGCAAGTGAATGCAGTGCGTTCAGACGCTCGGGCCTGTTCAAGCGCACCGTGAGCACATGCTCTGACTTCTCAACAATGCAATATTCTTTGGTCACAATTTCGCTCATCTGGTGACCTTACTCCGTCGCTTCACCCTCTGCGATCTGGCGCCGAACGTCATCCATATCGACTGCACGAATTGCAGCAATGAGTTCATCGAACGATGCAGCTGGTAAAGCGCCCGGCTGAGAAAAAAGCAATACTCCATCACGAAACGCCATGATTGTTGGAATTGACTGGATGCGCAAACCACCAGCAAGGTCTTGCTCGGCTTCGGTATCAACCTTTGCAAAGCGAATATCGGCATTTGCATCTGACGCTGTTTCATAGATTGGCCCGAATGACTTGCATGGCCCGCACCATTCGGCCCAGAAGTCAATAAAAGTGATGCCATCGGCGCTCACTGTTTCTTCGAATTTTTCTGCTGTGAGATT